>JBEEJS010000028.1:0-3804 GCA_041169025.1 Candidatus Parcubacteria bacterium | reverse complement strand
GCGCGCGCCATACGCGGGGATCTTCACGCCGGCCTTCTGCATCGCCGCTTCCATCTTCACGGTTCCCGCGCCATCGAAGAGCACCAGGTGCTTCACGTGCTTCTTTGCTGCGGCGGCCCATTCAGTGAAAGACGAATCCTTGTCGGCACCGCCGGCGATGAGGACGATGTTTTTGGATGCGCCCTTTTTCGCGCCATGTCGCGCCGCACCAAGCGCGACGAGCGCCGCCACGCCCGCGCCCGGCGACGTGGATGCCGTGTCATTCACGAACCGGATGCCGTTCTTGACGGCGATTTCCTGCAAACGTCCCGGAACGCCGCCGAACGCCTTGATGGCCTTCACGAGCGTCGCTCGCGGGATGCCAAGCGCGACCGCGCCGAGAGCGGCGGCCAAAACGTTACTGACGTTGTGCTCGCCCGGCATGCGGATGATGTTCAAAGGGAAGAGCGCGGTCTCCGTGCCGCGCACGCGCAGCATTGCCTTGCCGCCGCGCACGAACGCGCCATCGAGGCCTTTCTTGAGCGGCCGCAGCGAATACCACAGGCGTCCGCCGCCGTGCGTCGAACCTTTCACCGCGGAAACCTTCCGTCCCATGGCGGCGATGCGCGCGTCATCCGCGTTCACCACGGCGATATCCCCTTCCTTCTGGAACGCGATGAGCAGTTCCTTGGCACGCGCGTAATCGTCGATGCCGTCGTACCGGTCGAGGTGATCGGCGGCGACGTTCGTGAGGATGCCGACGTGCGGGTGCACGTGCTCGCCGTGCTTGTGCGAATGCTCGACGCTTTCGAGCTGCCAGGAGGAGAGTTCGAGGACGACCGGCGGCGCGTCGGCCGCCCCGCTCTTGGAGGATGCGATCTTCAGCAGCCGATCCAGCGAATCAAAGGATGAGATGCGCAGGTTGCCGCCCACCGCGGTGCGTTTGTCGTGCGCCGCGCAGATCGCCGCGAGGAGCTTGGTCGTGGTGGTCTTGCCTTTGGTGCCGGAGATCGCGCTGATCGGGAACGGGCAGAGCGCGAAGAAGATGCTGATGTCGGATTCCACCGGCACGCCGCTTTTGATGGCGATGGCGAGGAACGGGTTCTTCCTCGGCACGGCGGGATTGCGGATGACCATGTCGGCGCGCGCGAAATCCGCCTCGTCGTGTCGGCCAAGGACGTACCGGATGCGGTGGATGTTCAGCTTGCCGCGACGCCGGACTTCCATGAGGAACGTGCGTTCCAACTCCGAGATGGATGCCGCGAGCGCGTGCTGATCCTGAAGATCGGTGACGGTGACGTGCGCGCCGCGGCGCATGAGCCACTTGGCGGAACCGAGTCCGCCACCATGGACGCCGAGGCCCATGACGGTGACGCGTTTGCCTTTGAACCAGTCTGCCGTGAGGTGCATATCGTTTTGCGCGATTGGATTACGGTCGGGGCCCCCCGTTTACGACCGCCTTCGGAGCGTCGTCTCGTATAAGACGTCTTCCGCGCGCCGCAACGAGTTCTTCGACTGATCGAACTTGGTCCGCAGATATCCGCCAAGATCCATGGCGAGAAGGGCTTCGACGATCTCGTTGATGGCATCCTTGATGCGCGCCACTTCCTCCACGTTCCCCTCGGTGGCGAATCGCACCTGTCGGCGCTGGAGTTCGCCGCTCAAATCAGCGAGGCCGCCGAGGTACGCGTCGTCGTCCACCGCGGGCGAACCCTCCAACGGACCGACCGCGCCAGTGCGGACGTACATGCGGTAGAGCGCGGCCTCGGCGAATTCTTCCAGGGCAGCGCGGTATGAACCTTCATCGGCGAGGCCTTCGGTGCGCGCGGCGAGCGATTGGATCTTCGTCAGCGCGGCGGCGGCTTCGGAAAGCAGCGCGTCCGCACCGGCGGCGTCATCGCGGTGCAGCGCGAAGATGGCGCGCTTGGAAGCGCCCTGCGCGTCGGACGCGAGCGCGATGAGGTCGTGGCGGGCGGAGGCGTATGCCTTGTGCCGGTCGCCGATGGCGGCCAAAAAGGAAGTATCGAGCATATGCGGGGAGCATGACGGAAAAACGGGCGCGATTCAAGCGCGGCGCGGGCGGTGCCGGACATGCGGATGAGAAAAAGCGGCCCGCATGATGCGGGCCGCCGTGAGTCGCGTATGCGGGCGTTCAGCCCTTTGGATCGCCGCTCGTCTCCGCGGACCAGGCATCAGCATCAAGCGCATCCGCCACCGGATCCGCAGGGACATCGCATTCCGCGCCGCACAGATGCACCACGTGATAGTCATCCAGCACGTGCTCCACTGTTTCCGCCGGAGGCAGGCCGGCGAACGCGGCGTTGGCATCGGAGATCTGCTCCGGCATGCGGCAATCGTGCGGGATGAGGGGCGGGTGCACCCAAGTGGGCGGTCCGCTTCGTACCGCCAACCCGCCATCCTCATCGAGGACCGCCGGATCGACGCGGAGGGTGCCGAGCATGATGCGGACGTCCGCGCCTTCCCAGCGAGCCCGGAACGAACGCACCGAATGCGCGTCGGACGCGGCAAACCGTTGCGGGATTCCTCCGCATGACGGAGGCGAATCGTTCCATCCTCCTCTCTCTATGGCAGCGCAGGCCGCGCACATCGTGTGCAGCTCGGCGCGCATCGCCACCTGAATGAACGAACCGTCCTTCTGCTCGATGGATGAGGAGTACCCGACCACGCATCGGAGATCGGTCTCCGCTTCCGGCATGACGCGGTCGCACCAGGCGCACCAGGCCCATCCGGTCTCGCCGAGCCAGCGTGCGAAGCACGTGACGCGTTCCAGTTCGTACGCATGCACGGCCTCGGCCAGCGACTCCTTGGCGCGACGGAACCACCCGGAGGTGTTCTCCACGTAGGTCCGTAAATCGCGGAGCTTGGCCTGTTTGGCACGAAGGGCGTCGGCGAGCGCAATGGCGTCGCGGCCCTCAAGCGCGGGATCATCGGATCGTTTGTTCTCTTCGGTCATCGCGGACTCCTTGCGTATCGAACGTGCGCCGAGCGTACCGTGCGCGCGCGGAAATGAAAAGCCCCCCACCGTGACGGTGAGGGGCTTCGCGTATCAGACGAGTTCGCGGATCGCCTTGTCCGCCGGTTCGTACACCATGAGGTCGGCCTTGAGCGCGCCGTCATCGTAGCGTCGGACGAGCGCGGACGTGAACAACGGCTTCGCGATCACTTCGGGATGATCGTAGAAGAACCGCGTGAGCACTTTCGCGATGACGAATACCATCGAGATCAGGCCCATGCCGAGCCAGAGCGTCCAGTTGAGGACCTGCATCGTGGAGTACGCCTTGGGCCAGCGGTCGGCGATGAGGAACGGGACGTAGACCAGCGTCGCCGTGAGCACCATGACGTGCACGACGAGCGACGTGAACCGCTTGCCGAGCGGGGTCTTCGCGGAATACAGGTGTCGCAGGAACGCGTACCAACGCCGCGCGATCCAACGTGACGAGCGTTCCCTCGCTTCCTCCTCGGGAAACTGGAGCACGAGCAATTCGCTCCAAGTGCCGCAGTTCACGTAGGTGATGGGGCGCTCGGTGTCCGTGAACCGCTTGGCGCGGTGGTTGTGACCACCGACGACGACGCGGGCCTTTTCCTTCTCCGCCTCGCGAAGCGCGTAGGAGTCCACTTCGTCGTCGGAATCCTTGGTCGTGGACAGCACCGTCTTGATGCCGTTCAGGATGCCGTCGCGATGCGTGACGAGGAAGGCGAGGAGTATCCAGAACGAACGGACGCCCCAGACATACCGACCCTTGAGGAACGCCTCCACCCACATGAGCTTGTCCTTGAGACGGCCCAGGTAGGTGTTGTAGATCT
>JBEEJS010000027.1:0-5549 GCA_041169025.1 Candidatus Parcubacteria bacterium | reverse complement strand
GGTCCCCTTATCATTGTCCCTCTTCGTCTTGCTGTTCGTGCTCTTCGAACGCCGCCGCCGCGAGATCCAAACCGACCTTCACTCCGATGATGACCGCCCCCATGAGCAGCGCCATCAGGATGAGCACCCCGTACGTCATCGCACCTTCTTCTTCGAACACGTTCCCGACATCCGCCAGGAGGGGTTTGAAGAGGTTGAAGTACAACGCCTTGGCCGCGAACCATGCCATGCAGGTCAGCGCGAGCCTGATGCAGAATCCCGCGAAGATGAGCTGACCCCTGCCCATGGCGTTGGAACACCATCGGAGGAAGGCCAGCGGCGGGCTTGGATTCGTGCTTTTCTTTGCCATCAGCCGTCTCCTTGGCTTGAAAATGAACGAGCCAAGCATACACCATTCCAGCCGCCAGTCAATGGGGAGCGCGTCATCTTCCGGCCCGTCGAGCCGTGACCCACTCCAGCGAGGAGAAGTGCACGTCGAGGCCGGCATCCAGGCGCGATTGGCGCCAATTGAGCGCCATGACGCCGTCACGGAGGATGTCCGCCGCCGTGTCGCCGCTGCGAGACATCTCCTCCTTGAGCATGTCCTCATCGGCAGGTCCGAGCGTCAGCGTCAGGATCCTTCCCCGACAGGTGCCGCGATACGTGATCTGCCGTTCATCTCCCTGATCGTACGGCTCCACATAGACCACCGGCGGATCACTGCCGATCGTCCACGCCGCGCCGTACGCGTGCGCCGCCAGCACCCGGCCCTCCGCCGCATGCCAGCGCATGTGCACGGCGAGCTTCAATGCCTCCACATGCACGTCCCTCCAGTCGATGAGGCCGCGCACCATGCGCAGGTACTCCACGACCGCCGCCACTTCACCCGAGAGTTCCAGATGGCGAGTGACGAGCCGCTTATGCGAACTCTTCCAGTCCGCGAGCAATGTGACGCGTGATTCACAGTTGCCCATCTGTCGCCTCCTCCGTGATGATCGGCGTGCCGACGATGTCGAACATCGCCGCATGACGCATGGCGAATTCCGCCATATCGTTCGTGGTGATATCGTCGAGCCCGCTCTGCGCCTTCGCGTTCATCGCTGCCAGGCCGCAGACTTGCATGCCCGTGGCCGGATCACGATGATCGATCGGGTTCGGTCCGTGACACGTTTCAGGGACGTGGTCCAGGCCGATCATGTGACCGATCTCGTGCACCATCGCGATGAAGCGCTTTTCCGCGCTCATGGGGTCGTAGCACGCGCGATACAGCACGATGCTTCCGCCAGGGACCGCACGGGCGACGACATTGCTGCCGTCATCCATCTTTCCGTGGCATTCGTCGTTCGAATCAGAGACGACGACATCCGCACTGCCGTCCGCATCGGGCGGCAGGCAGGTGATGCCCAGCCGTTCCCACGACAGGCAGGCGTCGAGCACGCGCGTCAGCGTCGCCTCCTCCGCCGTCGAGCGCGTCGCGAACCGGATCGTGGTACCGCTGCGGACGCAACGGTGATCGGTCGGGTGACGCGCGCAGAAACCTTCTTCTTGGGAATCATCCGACGAACACGCTGCGACAAGCAGCGCGAACGTCGCCACCAGGTACAGACGTGTCATGGAAACCTTCCTTTTTCAGCGCTTTGTGTAGAGAACGCCGTACCATATCCATACCATTTTTTCGCTAAATTGTCAATCATAAATGACAAAGGAGCCTCTGCGGCCCCTTTGCGTCGTTTCGCCTTATTTCCGCCTTATTTCCGCGTCGTCAACGTCACTTCCACCTTCTTCTGCACGCCTTTGTGGAGCACGGTCAGCGTGATCTTGTCCCCTGGCGCCGCCTGGGAAACGACTTGCGTGAGCGGATAGTCGCTCGTGAGGTCCTTGCCGTTCACTTGCAGGATGATGTCGTTCTCCGCGAGGCCGGCGATGTCCGCCGGCGAACCGGGCGCGATGGCGAGTTCACCGGCGCCCTGACCGCGCGAGACGAGCGCGCCATGATCGACGGAGAGCTGGTTCTTGTCGACCAGGTCCTTGGTGATCATCACGTAGCGCACGCCCAGGTACGCCGCGGTGATGGTGCCGCCGTTCTTCACCTTCTGATAGGCGCGACTCACGTCCTTGGCCGGAATCGCGAATCCGATGCTCTGCGATCCCTGCACCATGGCCACGTTCATGCCGATGACGTGCGCGTTCATGTCCAAGAGCGGTCCGCCGGAATTGCCCGGATTGATGGCCGCGTCGGTCTGGATGACGTCATACAGGTTCTCCGCGCCTCCCTGGCTGCCGCCCGCCTGGATGGAACGCGACAGGCCGGAGACGATGCCGGTGGAGACGGTGTTCGAGAACTGCCCCAGCGCGAAGCCGATGGCGATCACTTTCTGTCCGGGCTTCAGCGCGTCGGAATCGCCGAAGGTGAGGAACGGCAGGTCCTTGGCGTCGATTTTGAGCACGGCGATGTCGTTCACCGGATCGCGCGCCAGCACCTTGGCGACGAACTTGCGCTTGTCGGTGAGCGTGACGGTGTATTCCGCCTTCACGTCTTCCACCACGTGCCGGTTGGTGACGATGTACCCGTCGGAGGAGACGACGTACCCGGAACCGGCGCCCACGTCCTGCTTCTGCGTCCCCTTCTGCGTGTACTGCGGCACGGTCATGCCGCCGAAGAACTGCTGGAAGAACGGATCGCCGCCGCCCACCGGCACGTCCTGCTGTTCGTATACCGGCATGTCCTTGGAGATGACGATGCTGACCACCGCGGGCGAGGCTTTGGCGACGGCGTCCACCACGGGATCGGACGGCGGAGGTGCCGGGCGTGCCACCGCGTCCTTGTCGCCGCGCGCATCCTGCCACGCGGTGCCGCGCATCCTCGCGATGCCGGGCATGACGTTCGAGAACACCGCATCGCTCAATTGCCCGTTGGAAGCGACGGTGCCTCCGATGAAGCCGAAGACGCTGGAGATGATGGACGACAGCACCACGGTGACGACGACGGACGAGAAGGCCGGGGACGTGACGGTCTTGCGGATGATGGGTTCTGACATAGGAATGAGGTTCGGAAAAAAGTATATCGCCGAGCCGCGAGGCACTACAAGACGTCGTGTCACCCAGATATCCACAGCGGTATTTGGTACCTGCCTCTTTGGGGACACTATTGTCGGATACGATTCATGCGGCGGGATATTTCATTCATTCAAGTAGTTGCACACAACGGAGAAGCAGCTAGTTGACTATGCAGGCCACACGGTATATACTCGCCGTCGTCAACGTCAGTTTGGCCGCGACAACGCTCAACAATGCCCAGTTGTTGAGGCGTGGAATCCAGGCAGTTGGGGTACCGAGAGATGGAGAAATCGTCATGACTTTCGTTCCTTTCATCAGAAAACAGGCATTCATCATAATTGCAACCATACCAATTTTTACTGGCTGCTTATCGGATGACACGCCCGTTTTAATCAAGCAAACGGAGATGGACTTCCGAGCCCTGACGACGGATGGCGATGCCGAAGCAACGGTTGTCGTCCACCGCAGTGGATATCGTCCTGCCGAGGAGATTCTTGATCCAAACATCGACACACCCTACGACTCAGACATGATAGTTCTGAACCGGCAGGGGCAGCCATTCCTTTCCATCGGGGATTTCGGGCAACCGTTGAATCCTGAAACGGGAAATCGGTACGCCGACTGGGAAAGAGCTGATAACCAAGTCGCCCAAGTCGAAGATTTACAGCTCGCACTGCGGACGCTCACGACGTTGCGGGAACGACCCGGAGTAGGCGTGACGTACAAGTGGGAGCTGAGAAGCTTGTACTACCTCGCCACCAAGACTCTCGCTGGCATCAACGATATCTCTGACGGCACTATCGTGCCCGAAGAAACGCCAAGCGGACCGAGCCAGCAAAGCGACGTGCAGGGTGAGGTAGGTAAAAGTCAGTGGGCACTCGGTGCAGGACCCCCATACACGCATGTCGTGACAATTTGGTACAAACCATTGTACTGGACGGCATGGCAGGGCGACCACTCCGCCGTACTGTTGCGAATCTTCGACAAGAACGGAACATGGCAGCAGACCATTAGTACGCGAAACCACGGACGAGAGGCATCTGACCCGATAATGGATCATCAAGCCGCCGGTTGCCCGAAAGCGTTTTCAAATCGCCCAAACGCGATTCCCGAATTCCAAACGTACGTGTCCACGGACACGTGGGGCGACGGAGATGCAGGTGGTTGCTATACCCCATATGACGCGGTGTACCCCACAACGGGCGGCCACGTCTGTAACGACGATACCTACGTTGAGTATGAAAGCATCAAGCTCAACGCATTCACTGGCACTTGGTCATCTACTTGCGGCGATTCGGATTTACGACTGACGGCTCCAGGTTGCTTCTAATAGCACAATGACCTCGCTACTTACCCCCGCAGGACTATCTTCTCCTGCGGGGGTTCCCATACCAAAAGCGTACCTATTCATGGGTACGCTTTTTTCGTTGACATCGCAATTGAGCGATTTGTTTGATTATTAAGCCGTGAATCACATGAGCCCAAAGGCATTCACAATCCAGAGGCCACTTACCGCACCACAAATAATCACAAGACACGCTACTGGTACCGTAAAGTGCCACGCAAGAACTCTGCCATGGAAACGGCTAGCCAAATAGCGAGCGATAACGTATTGACACGCCAGCCCCGATAACATCATGAGTGCCGCATCAATAAACTGCCCAAGATCTACGAACGGAAGCAGGAGCCTCCAAAACCAATATGGGGCGTAAATCAACTGCGGACTCGCAACTATGACAGTACTGCATTCGCCGGGCTGAGTGATGCAGGCAAGCAGGGGGGCAGCCCAAGCCAACATGTTCGCATATGCGAATGACCTTACCCAGCGAACTTCGGGTGCAGAGAGATTCTCTAACATATCATCAAGGTTACAAGAATTTCTGTTTACGCGCAATATGGATTCGCAGCGTGCGTACAAACGAAACGACCCCGCCCACATGGACGGAGCCGAGATCGTTTCACCCCCTTTCGCTAAGAATTATTCATAGCTGCTTGAGGGACTCGCCGCTGTTACTGGGTATCACCCGTTGTGGATAATACGGCTGTGGCACGTGACGATGGAGTTACTATGGTGAGGAGTGGATAAACTAACTTTAGCGAAATTGGAACGATTCCGATAGTACCCAGCCGTGACGGATCAATGACTCCCATGCCAATCCGTACCGCCTGGGCACTCATGTCCATGGTGGACGGAAAGACGTAGGCAAATTCTTGTTCCACCTTATCCAACGTATCGGCAGAAACTGACTGCAGTTTCACGTTGACGATGTATTTAAGATGGGCCTCATCTGCGCGAACGTCGAGGGTGATCTTGACCGCGGTGTTGGGTTTGAATCCAGAACCACCTCCAATATATCTCGTGGTGGCTGTTGATCCGAAAGATGCTAACGCACTCCAAAGCTCGGGCGTGGCCGGATACTGCGTATTCTGCGAACATTCAAGCGCACGGAAATCCCCATTCCCAATCACGCACTGAAACAAATGCTCAATTTCGAACACTGTGTTTGCCTGAG
>JBEEJS010000026.1:0-6582 GCA_041169025.1 Candidatus Parcubacteria bacterium | reverse complement strand
TCTTGCGTGAACGAGCGGATGTCGCGGCCGTCCAATCGCACGGCGCCGCCGGTCGGGTCATACAGCCGCGCCATGAGCGACGCGGTAGTGGTCTTGCCGCCGCCCGTGGGACCCACGAACGCGTACGTCTTCCCGCGCCGCAAGGAGAACGAGACGTTGCGCAATATCTCGTCGCCATCCGGATACCCGAAATGCACGTCGTCGAATTCCAGGAGCGCCGCGGACGCGCGCACGGGCTCCGCGAGCTCCGGGCGGACCGGCAGGTCTGATGACAATCCGAGGATGTCCGATACGCGGTCCCATCCGGCGAGCGCCAGCTGGAACGACGACCAGAGCATTGCCATCTGGCGGAACGGCCCGTAGAACTTGTCGGCGTAGAGCAGGAAGCTGACGAGCATGCCGATGGTCATCTGTCCGTGCGTGATGAGCGAGATGCCGTACGCCACCACGGAGAATTGCGCCACCGTGGAGGTGAGTTCGTAGAGCGGCACGAACGACGCGTTGGCCAGTCCGGCCGTCACCGACGAACGGTAGTTGGCCTCGTTGGCCTCCGCGAAACGCTTCACGAAATAATCCCGGCGGTCGAATGCCACGATGACCTTGAAGTTCTCCAGGCTCTCCTGCACCTCCGCGGACAACCCGCCGAGCGTCCGCAGGCTCTTCAGGCTCTTGGCCTTGATCCACGCGCCCAGCAATTGCGTGGCGATCACCATGACGATGGCCGGCAACACCGCCAGCACGCCCAGGCGCGGCTCCATCGCCACGAGCGCGATGCCGGAGCCCACGATGATGAAGGTGCTCGACACGAAACGCACCAGCGTCTCGGAGAAGAACTGGCTCAACTTGTCGGTATCGTTGTTGATGCGCGAAATCAGGTCGCCGGCGCGGTTTTTGTCGAAGAAGGCGATGGGCAAATCCTGTAGTTTGGCGAATATGGCCTCGCGCAGCGTGAACAGCAGGCGCTGCCCGATGCTGCCGGTCATGATGATCTGGAGGTATTGCGCCACGAAGGCCACGCTGAACGTGCCGAGCAGGATGAGCGCGGACGTGTAGATGCCGCCGAGGTCTCCCCGCGAGACGTACAGGTCGATGGTGCGTCCCACCATGTACGGCGCGAAGAGGTTGAGGCCCGAGTTCACGATGATGGCCGCGAAGGCGTAGGCGAGATGCGTCCGCTCGTCCTTGAGGTACGCCGACAGCGTCCGTAGCGATGCGGACATGCCGCGCGCCGCGCGGTCCGTTCCGTTCAGGTCATATGCGTTCTTCATAGGCGTGGCGCGTTACAGGTGATCGACGCTCCGCTGCGACGCGTCGATCTGCACGTATTCCGGCGACGACGCCATCAGTTCGTCGTGCGTGCCTTGCGCCAGCACTTCGCCTTCCATGAGAAGGACGATGCGGTCCGCCGCGCGCGCCGACGTCACTTTCTGCGTCACGGAAATCACCGTGGTGCGGGGGTAGTTCGCGGCGATGCTCGCGAGGATGCGCGCTTCCGTCGCCGGATCGACGCGCGCGGTGAAGTCGTCCAGGAGGAGCACGCGCGGCGATGACGCCAGCGCGCGGGCGAGCATGAGGCGCTGCTTCTGCCCGCCGCTCAAGGAAGTGCCGCGTTCGGAGACCATCGCGTCCAGGCCGTCCGGATGCGCGTCCACGAAGTCCTGCAGTTCCGCCGTGCGCACCGCCTTGTCGATCGCGTCCGCATCGGTCACGCCGGAGAAGGCGATGTTGTCGCGGATGCTCATGTTGAACACCACGCCGTCCTGGAACACGAAGCCGATCTGCGCGTGCAGGTCCTCGCCGTCGTAATCGCGCAGCGGCCTGCCGTCATACAGGACCTCGCCGGTGTTCGGCGGAAGGAGACCGGTGAGCAGGTAGAGCAGCTGCGTCTTGCCGGCCGCCGTGGGGCCGATGATGGCCGTGGACGTTCCCGCAGGTGCGGTGAACGAGACATCACGGAGCACCGTGCGTTCGCCGTAGAGCAGTGACACGTCGCGGAGTTCCACGTCGCCGCGCAGCGCCGCTTTGACGCCGCCGTCCGGTTCCGGTTCCGTGGCGGAGGTCACGCCGGTGATGCGGCCGTACGATGCCGCCGCACGACCGATGAGGTTGCTCATGAAACCGATCATCATGATGGGGAAGATGAGGAGCCCCGCGTACGAGTTGAACGCCACGAATCCGCCCAGCGTCATCGTGCCCCGCACCACGAAGGTGCCCCCGAGCGCCAGGATGATGAGCGTCATCACTCCGGCAAGGAACGTCACCACCGGAATCAGGCTGCCGAACAGGCGGAGGATGGACATGCCGAGCGCCTTGGAATCGGCGTTGACCGCGGCGAACTTCTCCTTTTCCGCGGGTTGCGAACGCAGGATGCGTACCAGCGCCGCGCCGAGGATGCTTTCGTTGATGGCCTTGTTCAGGCGGTCCAGCGTCTTCTGCACCTTGAGGAACAGCGGGCCGATGCGGCGGAAGATGGTGGTGAAGGCGATGACGATCACCGGGATGACGGCGAGCACCGCGAACCCGAGCGGGCGGTCAATGGACAGCAGCATGACGCCGGCGCCGACGATCATGAAGACCGCGGTCGTCATGGTGACGACGACCATGGAGACGAACTGCTTCACCGCATCCACGTCCGAGGTGATGACCGTCAGCAGGTACGCGGCGGTGCGGTGCTGCACGTAGGCGTGGCTCTGGCGAGAGAGCTTTTCCGAAATGGACGCGCGCAGGTCGCGTGCGACGCGCTCGGAAAGCAGAGTCTGCGATGCGGTGGCACCATAGGCGAGCACGAAGGTGGCGGCAACGACAAGCAGGAACCGGAGCGCGAACGCGCCGGGGTCGTAGGTGCCCGCCTCGAACGCGTCGATGCCGCCTTGCACGATGCGCGGCAGCACCAGCGCCAGCGCACCTGCGCTCATGGCGAGAGCGAGCATGCCGAGGATGGGCAGACGGTAGGTGCGGAGGAGGGAGAAGAGGGATGGGTTCGGTGATGTCGATTGGCTCATAGTCATGATATTGTAAGCAGGGAAAGCGCTCGGGTCAATCCGATAACGAGGAATCATCCATGCCTATCGCAAAAGCAGGTGCCATTGTCATCAGCCGCACGGACCCGACCAAGGTCCTGGTATTGTATCGCGCCCATCAGGGCGATTGGTCGTTTCCCAAAGGCCATGTGGACCCGGGCGAGACGGCGGTGGAAGCGATGCATCGCGAAGTCCGAGAGGAGACCGGCCTCGACGTGGAGGTGGTGCGTCCGCTCGCGCCCCTCCGGTACGTGGACTCCCTTGGGAAGGAATCCGAACTCGAGATGTGGCTCACGCGCTCGCGCGACGACGCGGACCTGCGGCCGGAGATGACGGGGGACGCGTTCGATTGGGTGGATGCGGACCGGGCAGGGGAGCGGCTCACGCATGCGAACCTTCGCGAGTGGTACGGAACGCATTGTCGGGATATCCTGGGGTAGGCCGACACTGGAACCTCCGCATGGATCGTCTCGAAGCGCATCTCGTCTCTCATTAGGATTAACCGCACTCCCATGAACTTCCGCAATCGCAAACTCATCATCGCCGTCCGCGTCCTCCTCGGCCTCTTCTTCATCATGAGCGGCGTCACCGGCTGGTTGGCCGGAGCGGAGATGAACGGCGTTCCTCCGGAAATGGTCGCAGGATCAAAGGAACTCTGGCGCCAAGGCATCTTCCAACTCATCAAGACGACGGAGATCGTCGCCGGCACCATGCTGGTCACCGGCTTCCTGCCCTGGCTCGCGTCCATCGTCCTCGCGCCGCTCTGCATCGGCATTATCGTCGTGAACGCACGTATTTCGCCGCAGTATTTGCCTGGTGGGTATTTCGTCGTCGTCCTGAACGCCTTCCTCGGGTACGCGTACTGGGATGCCAAGTACAAGCAGCTCTTCGATCGGAAGTGGTGAGTCCTCGCAAACAGAAGCCCCATGCCCATGGAAGACATCAAGGAAAAGCAGATCGAGATCACCCGTGTCATCGCCGCGCCGCGCGAGCGCGTGTTCGCGGCCTGGACCGATCCCGTTCATATCGCGGAGTGGTGGGGTCCCGAGGGTTTCACCACGACGACCAAGGAGTTCGAGCTCCGCGTCGGTGGCGTCTGGCGCCACGTGATGCGGGGGCCGGACGGCAAGGAATATCCCAACAAGACGACGTTCACCGCCATCGAACCTCCCTCGCGTCTCGCGTACACGTTGAGCGATGACGACGCGGGCACCATGAAGCCGTTCGATGCGGAGATCCTCTTTGATGATGAAGGCGGCAAGACGCGTGTCACGCTCCGAATGACGTTCGCCGATGCCGAACAGAAACGGATGCAAGTGGAGGATATCGGCGCCATCGAAGGCGGGAACCAGACGCTTGGACGGCTTGAGAAGCATCTCAACGGCTAAAGGGACAAGTCGATAAGCACCCCGCAATATTGACAATTGCGCCTTTTTTTGGTACCATCGTACGGCCATTTTCGGCACGTCCCATAGGAGGGAAACGATGACACGATCGCTCATTTCGTTGGTCGGCGCAGGCACGCTTCTGGCGGCTTTCGCGTTCGCAGGCTGCGCAGAGGCGCATGAGGATGGGGATGTTCCCGCAGCGGTGGAAGCCTTGAAAGGCGACCCGGGGCTCGACATCTTCATCGCGCATCCGCCGCATCACGTGCGCGAGGATGCCACGACGTCGCCAACGGGCCTGTCGCCCACGAAGGTGCGCGTGGCGTACGGCCTGCCAGCTACTGGCGGCTCCGGCACCATTGCCATCGTGGACGCCTACGACAACCCCAACGCGGAAGCGGACCTCCGGGTCTTCAGCACGCAGTTCGGTTTGCCGCAGTGCACCACGGCCAATGGCTGCTTCAAGAAGGTCATGGTCGGCGGCAAGGTGCGCGGCGATTCGGGCTGGGGCCTGGAGATCGCGCTGGACGTCCAGTGGGCGCACGCCATTGCACCCAACGCCAAGATCCTCCTGGTGGAAGCAAAGTCGGCGAGCGGCACGGATCTGCTGAACGCGGTGAACTACGCGCGCAACCAACCCGACGTCGTCGCCGTCTCCATGAGTTGGGGCGGTGGCGAGTTCTCGGGCGAGGCATCGTATGACCAGTACTTCACCAGCGTCTACGGCGCAACGTTCTTCGCCTCATCCGGCGATAACGGTACCGGCGCGAGCTGGCCGGCCTCGTCCCCGAACATCGTGGCTGTGGGCGGTACGAGACTCGCGTTCAACGCCGACGGCACGCTGGCAAGCGAGACCGCATGGAGCGGCTCCGGCGGCGGCGTCAGTGCATACCAGCCGATGCCTGCCTTCCAAACGGCCCTCGGCCTGACCGGTGGCAAGCGCCTCATCCCCGACGTTTCATTCGACGCCGACCCGGCTTCCGGCGTCTCCGTCTACGACTCGTACTCCTACAATGGCCAGCGCGGTTGGTTCGCGGTCGGCGGCACGTCGGCGGGAGCGCCGCAGTGGGCGGCCATCAAGTCGCTCGGCCTCTCCGCTTCCAACGCGTTCTTCTACCAAGACGCCGCCGGCGCCTCCGCAGCAACCTTCTTCCGCGACATCACGTCGGGGACGAACGGGAGTTGCGGCGCTGTCTGCACCGCTGCCACCGGCTACGATACCGTCACCGGCGTCGGCAGCCCGCTCAAGACCGTCTTCTGATCTCGAGACCCTCGCGCTTCGGCGCGGGGGTCTTTCATTTGCGATGAGATCTTCCCGCGCGGCTGGCGGTGGCCAGCGCCGTTCGTACTCGCGTCTCAGCGTGATTGCCAATAGTCCGAAATTCCGCCACACTATCAGCATATGTCCATCACCTTCCTTGAACCGCATCTCACCCGGGACGTACGCGTGAAAGCGCTCTGGAGCATCGCCGTCTCCGTCTTCTGGGTGCTGTTCCTGTGGGGCTTCTGGTCGCGTGGCATCCTCGCCCTTGGCTTCAATGCGACGGCGTTTCTACTCGCGAGCCTGGGGCTCCTGCTCTGGACGCTGCACCGACAGGGGACTCGCCTGAAGGAACATCTGTGGTGGATCGCACCCATCGCTCTGGTGATGCTCGGGTTCTCACTGTATGACGACCCGTTCCTCAAGAGCGTGAGCGTGGTGCTTCTTCCGGTACTCGCGCTGTTGTTCGGTGCGCAGCCGCTCGTCACCGATCCGCAAGCGCGTTGGGACGGCGCTTTCGTGCTGAACATGATCGGACGCGCGTTCGCGCCGCTCGCGCAGATCGGACACGCCGCGCGCTCGTTCAACGCGCTCATCGCACGCTTGCACGGGAAGGAGACGCTGCTCAAACGCGTTCTCGTCGGCGTCGCGCTCCTCCTTGTCGTGGCGTTCGGCGCCGTGGTGCCGCTGCTGTCCAGCGCCGACGCGGAGTTCGCCGGTCATATGCGCGTCATCACCGAATGGTTCCAGCATCTCTTCTCGGCGACCTTCGTGGTGCGTCTGTGCTTCGGCATCCTGATGTCCGTGGCATCGCTCGCCGTGCTCTACGCGTGGACCGCGCCGTTCGCACACAAGCAGGCGGGGGAGCGGAGGACTGATTCCGTGATCGCCGGCATCGTGCTTGGAGGGATCCTTG
>JBEEJS010000025.1:0-5555 GCA_041169025.1 Candidatus Parcubacteria bacterium | reverse complement strand
GTCCGCCTTGTGCTCGTGTATGAGGTCGGCCAGCCCTTGGCCTGCGCCGATGAACGTCTTGTAGCGGGGGACGGTACGCCGTTGGAACACGTGCACCACGATGACGCCGCCGTACGTGGTCACCAGGCCGCGCGCCTCGGCAAGCCGAATCTCGCCCTCGGACTTCGGGATGCTGGGGTGGACGAGGTCGATGACGATGGCGCGGGGGAGGCTCTTGGACATATGCCTAACACTAGCGCGCCTGCGCGCTCCCGCCAAACGCGCCGCACCCTTCCGCATACCGCGGAACCATATATACTGGAGCCATATGCCGGAAGCCGCCCCCGCAAAAAAGATGCAAAGCTTCACCTGCGAAAACTGCGGGAACGTCTTTTCGCTTGCCGCCACCACCCTGGCCAAGTATCCCAATTGGATCCCTAAGCAGTGCATGCAGTGCAAGAGCGGAAAGACCGCCAAGGCGTCGCATGGCGGTCGCGAGGAGAACCTCACCACGGAGGAGGTGCTCGCCAAGTACACCACCGGCCCCAAGAGCGGCGTGTTCACTGACGGTGCCGCCGATCCGAACCCGGGCCCGGGAGGTTGGGGAGCGGTGTACGTGGTGGATGACAAGGTTGTGGCGCAGGACCGCGGCCATGAACCGCACACCACTAACAACCGGATGGAACTCACCGCTTTGAGGGCCGCGCTCGCGCTCGTCCCCGCAGGCACGCCGGCCACCATTTACTCCGACAGCAAGCTTTGCGTGGAGACCATGAACACCTGGGCCAGGGGTTGGAAAGCGAAAGGGTGGAAGAAAAAGAACGGACCGATCATGAATCTCGAGCTCGTCCGCGAAATATTCGAAGCCTTCGATGCGCGCCCTGAACTGAAACTGGAATGGATCGCCGCGCACGTGGGGCACCGATGGAACGAGTACGCGGATGCGTTGGCGACGGAGTATCGGCGGACGGCAGAATAAGGCGCAAAAAGTCGTTTTTTGTCCGCGTTTGGCAAACGACAGGTTGCAGGCGTACAGTAATGCCGGAGGAGGACCCTTACACCAAGTAACCGTTTTTTCCGTATGGAACTCGTCATCACCGCCGCCAATTTCGACGCCGAAGTCCTCAAATCCGAAGTCCCCGTTTTGGTTGATTTCTGGGCACCGTGGTGTGGCCCCTGCCGCGTCATCGGCCCCATCGTGGAGGAGATTTCCAATGAATACGCCGGCAAGCCGGTGAAGATCGGCAAGTGCAACGTGGACGAGAACAACGCGCTGGCCATGCAGTACGGCATCATGAGCATCCCGTCGCTGCTCATCTTCAAGGGCGGCAAGGTGGCCGACCAGATGATGGGTACGCAGGCCAAGGAGAAGATCGTGGAACGGCTGGAGAAGGCGATGGCGGCATAGCGCGCATCGCGTAGCGGTACAGGATATGCGCGATCTCATCATCATCGGTTCCGGCCCCGCCGGATACAGCGCCGCGGTGTACGCCGCGCGCGCCGGGCTCAAGCCGCTCATGTTCCTCGGCGACGAGGTCGGCGGCCAACTCACCACCACCACGGACGTGGAGAACTACGTCGGCTTTCCGGAAGGCATCATGGGCCCGGAGCTCATGGAGCGCATGAAGAAGCAGGCCGTGCGGTTCGGCACGGAGATGGTCTCCGAGCGCATCACGCGCGTGGATTTTTCGGCGCGGCCGTTCAAGGTCTGGGCGGGGGAGAAGATGGAAGAAGCGAAGTCCATCATCGTCACCACCGGTGCCTCCGCGCGGCGGCTCGGCTTGGAATCAGAGAAGGCGCTGTACGGCCACGGCGTCTCCGCCTGCGCCACATGCGATGGATTCTTCTTCAAGGACAAGGACGTGCTGGTGGTAGGCGGCGGCGACTCCGCAATGGAAGAAGCGAACTTCTTGACGCGGTTCGCGAAGACCGTGCGCATTTTGGTGCGTTCCGAAAAATTACGCGCTTCCAAGATCATGGAAGAGCGCGCGCGGGCAAACCCGAAGATTTCCTTTGTTTGGAACGTGGAGGTCACCGAAGTGCTTGGCGTCGCTGAGGGTCACGTGACCGGCGCACGAGTGAAGGATCTCAAGACCGGCGCGGTGTCAGACCTGCAAGCGGACGGCATCTTCGCCGCCATCGGTCACGCGCCGAACACGGACATTTTCAAAGGACAGTTGGAACTGGACAAGGTGGGATACATCGTCACCAAGGGCGGTACTTCCGAAACGAGCGTTCCAGGCGTGTACGCGGGTGGCGACGTGCAGGACTACCGCTACCGGCAGGCCATCACCGCCGCAGGCACGGGCTGCATGGCGGCGCTGGACGCGCAGCGGTTCCTGGAACACGAGGCGATGGCGGTATAACGCGCGGCAATATGAACGTCTTCAGGAACGCCCTCGATCAACTCTCCGCAGCCGTGCCTCACGCCGGCGTTTCTCCCACAGTCATCGAAGCGCTGTCCGCGCCGCAGCGGACGGTGGCGGTTCGTTTTCCGGTGGCGATGGATGACGGCTCCACGCGCTTCTTCGACGGATACCGCGTGCAGCACGACAACGCGCGCGGGCCGTACAAAGGCGGCATCCGTTTCCACCCGGACGCGGACATGGACGAAGTGAAAGCGCTCGCGTTCTGGATGGCGATCAAGTGCGCGGTGGTGAACATCCCGTTCGGCGGCGGAAAGGGGGGAGTGGCCGTGGACCCAAAGAAGGTCTCGCGCGGGGAACTCGAGCGGGTGACGCGCGCGTACGTGTGCGCCATCGCTCCGGTCATCGGTCCCACCGTGGACGTTCCCGCTCCGGACGTGGGCACCGACGGCGAAGTCATGGGCTGGATCGTGGATGAGTACGCCATGATCACGCGCGAGCGCCAACCTGCGGTGGTCACCGGCAAGCCGATCGCGCTCGGCGGCAGCGCTGGGCGTGAGGCTGCCACGGGACAAGGCGGACTGTGGGTGCTGGAGGCGTTTCTCGCAGCGACCGGACGTGACATGAAGGGGCTGCGCATTGCGGTGCAGGGCACGGGCAACGTGGGTTCGCATTTCGCGCGGTTGGCGCACGGGCAGGGCGCGATGATCGTCGCGATGTCGGATTCCCGCGACGCGCTCCATTCCGTTGCTGGCCTGGATCCGGAAGCGGTGATGGCGCACAAGAAGGCGACGGGCGCGCTCAAGGGTTTCCCCGGTGCGGAAACGCTCGCGCACGAAGCGGTGCTCGCCGTTGACTGCGACGTGCTCGTTCCTGCCGCGCTCGAGAACCAACTCACCGCCACCACTGCGCTCGACGTGAAGGCGCATGCCATCCTTGAACTCGCCAACGGACCGACCACGCCTGAAGCCGACGTCATCTTCCACGGCCGGCAGATCCACGTCATTCCTGACGTCCTCGCCAATGCCGGAGGCGTCGCGGTCTCGTACTTCGAGTGGGTGCAGAACCGCGCGGGAGAGACGTGGACGGAAGCGGAGGTCGCCGGCAAGCTCGCGCCGCTGATGTCGGACGCGTTCTCCGCAGTCTGGGAGAAGGCGTCGGAAAAAAGCATTCCTCTGCGGGTGGCCGCGTTCGCCGTGGGGCTCGGGCGGATTGGGGCGGCGATGAAGCCGCTGCGGTGAAGAGCGTTGACAAACGCCAGTAAACATGATAAAAACACGGGTCCCCATCACGGGGCCCGTGTTTTGAAAACGCGGCGAAAGGAGTTCGTTCGGCATGACAATGCAAAGAGGTTCACCCGCCGTCCTCGGCATCGATATCGGCGGCGTCATCATCGATCGGGTGAACGACGACACGGATACCTCGTTCTTCGGGGACAACTACCTGAAGACGACCGCGGTTCCCGGGGCGTTCGAAGCGATCAAGTCATTGGTCGACCGCCGCTTTCAGGGTCACGCGTACGTCGTTTCCAAGTGCGGCAAGAACGTGGAGCGCAAGACGCGCGAGTGGCTGGCGCATCACGATTTCTACCGGCGAACCGGACTGCATGAGGACGACTTCCACTTCTGCCGCAAGCGCCACGAGAAGGCGCCCATTTGCGCCAGGCTCGGCATCACGCATTTCGTGGATGACCGCCTGGAGGTACTTAGTTACCTCGAGACTGTCCCGCACAAGTACCTGTTCCGACCCGACGAAGCCGAAGTCACGCGCTTCTCGGGATACCTGAATCGCGTCATCCGCGTGCAGAGTTGGGACGAGACGGTAAATCACGCGCTACGGGACGACTGAAGACACGCCAACACGGAGGACGACGCATGGGAAGATTGCATCGATCGGTCATCAGGTCATTGCCAGGATACGTTTACGGACGCTTGCAACGCGCGCAGCTCACCACCAAGGAGCTCGGCATCGTGCGATGCATGCTACGTGAATTCGCCACGTACACCATCTGCATGGCGTATGACATCGACTCGGAGGAAGTCGAGCGGCATCTCGCTCATGTTCGCGCGAAGATCGGTGTCAGGACGCACGATGAGATGCTGAGGTGGTTCCTGAAGGAGCCGACGGCAACGGAGCTCGCGGCTGCACCTGTGCGGCAGGGATCACGCGGTGGCGGGATGCTCAACGTCGCCCCGGCGCGACCACCCATCGTCCGCGCATCGGGCATCAAAGGAGCGCACATGACGGAGACGGTCTGGGGCTTCGTCTGGAACCCGCCCAAGAAGTAACAGAGGTAGACGATAAGGCGCATGGAAGCTCTCCATGCGCCGTTTCTTTTGTCTCGCGCCCGCGCGAGGTATACTTCCGGCATGAAACTCACTCCCGCCATGACCGCCGCCGTCACCTTCGTCGCCACCGCAGCGACGCTTTTCGCGGCCCGAGGCGATGACAGCAACCTCCTTGTCATGACGGTGCCCGCGCTCCTTACCGGAACGCTCGCCGGCGTCTTCCATGCCAAGAAACTCGGTGCTCTTCTTGCGTGCGCCCTTGGTGGCCTCATCCTGGGCATCATCAACGCGGTGGATATCATCCGATATGACGTCCCGGACAAGTTCGGCATCACGGTCGCGACATTGGCCACGTTCCTTGCGCTGGGGCTGATGCTCGGGGCGTTCGTAGAGTTCGTGCGGTGGCTGCACCAGATGGCGCATGGGCATGGAATGCGGGGTAAACCGCCTCAAGCACCATAACCTTCCCTTTTCCCGCCCCCGCTGCTTAAATGAGCAATTATGGCCAAATACGATCACAAAGAGCTCGAAGCACGGTGGCAGAAGGCCTGGGATGAGGCCGGCCTCTTCAAGACGCGCGAGGACGGAACCAAGAAGTACTTCGTCTTGGACATGTTCCCGTACCCGTCCGGCAACGGCCTGCATGTGGGCCATCCGGAGGGCTACACCGCCACGGACATCATCGCCCGCAAGCGACGGATGGAAGGTTGGAGCGTGCTCCACCCCATGGGTTGGGACGCGTTCGGCCTCCCGGCGGAGAACTACGCCATCAAGACCGGCGTGCATCCGCAAGACTCCACCTGGAAGAACATCGAGAACTTCCGCCGCCAGCTCAAGATGCTCGGCTTTTCGTACGACTGGACGCGCGAAGTGAATACCGCCTCCAAGGAGTACTACAAGTGGACGCAGTGGATGTTCCTCT
>JBEEJS010000024.1:0-3578 GCA_041169025.1 Candidatus Parcubacteria bacterium | reverse complement strand
AAAATACATTGACAAAATGGCCATTTTGTGCTATACTCCGGATGTCGCAGTCAGGAACCGCCTGACCGATACACCCTTTTCGCCTCTCGGAAAAAGAGGCTCGGAGTACACATGTCAGAAGAGAAACCGTTCTACTATAAAGTGCGCTTTCCGAACGCGGATGCGATCATGAAGCCCGTCCAGGTTCACGTGAAGGCGACGCTGGTGCCGGAATCGCCGCACACGCAAAAGACTTCGGTGGCGAAACTGCTTCCCGGACCGCGGTCAGCAGCGATCACCGTCGTCCGCTCTACGCATGCCGTTACCGTCCATGCTGCCGAGCCGGTAGCGTATGACGACGGCGGCATGGCGCGATACAAGGCGAACGCGAACGCGGCCTACAAGAACGATCCGTTCTTCGTCCGCGGCGCTTGCGTCAAAACGGTCGCCTGAACGCGACCGACTCTCTCATGGAAGACCTGCTGCATGGATGCGGCAGGTTTTTACGTTGACATGCGGCAAATTTTCCGCTACCTTCGTCATCAAAGGAGTCCGACATGCCCTTGCTCACGGTGGAAGACCTGAAGAGACTGAACGACATCGCCCCGCACGCCTGCGCCTATTGCAGGCATGCCGTACGGCGAAACTATTGCCGGCAATGCGACGTGTTTTTCGACGCCGGGCACATGGAGGGATGCCAGATCGCGCAGCACGAGGGATCGCACGAAACGCATCGGACATACTGACTTAGGGGCGGGCCTGATCGGGCCCGCTTTTCGCATTGCGTGCGGGGGTGAAATGACCACGCCAATCGTTGACAGGACGCGAAAAATCAGCAAAGCTGCGGTGGGTCGTTCACAACAGAAAAGGAATCACTCATGGCAAAGAAACCGCCCCTGGCAGCATCGGCGAACCCGTATCGCCTTCTCGAAGTGGACCCGCGGGCGCGGCCCGAGGTCATCAAGGGCGCATACAACGCGCTCATGAAGGTGGTCCATCCGGATCATGGCGGCGACGAGGCGACGTTCACCGCGGTGACGGAGGCGTACAAGACGCTTTCCGATCCCGCCAGGCGTGCCGCGTTCGACGCTAAGGCGAAGCCCGGCAAAGGCACCGTCATCGGCAGCTTCCGCATCCTGGAAGAGCTCGCGGAGGGCGGGTTCGGTACCACGTACAAGGGCGAACACGTCCGTACGCGCATGCCGGTCTGCATCAAATACTGCTCGGAGATCTCCGCACAGGCGGAAGAGGTGCTCGTCAACGAGACCAATTCCATCTGGGACCTGAAGCACTTCGGTCTGCCGGTGATGCGCGATCTCCTCACGTTGGACGACGGCAGCCTCGCGCTCGTCATGAGCTACGAGGAAGGGCCGACGCTCGAACAGGTGGTGGAGAAGATCGGTCGCATCGATCCGGAGCACGTGGCCTGGATCACCGAACGCATCCTCAACGCGTTGCTGTACTTGCACCGCCATGGGGTGGTGCACGGCGATCTCAAGCCGCAGAACATCATCATCAAGCCGAAGGAGCACCTGGTGTCGCTCATCGACTTCGGTCTGGCGATGATCAAACCGGACAAGGGCGCGCGTTCCAGCGGATACACTCCGCTGTTCGCGCCTCCGGAGCAGGAGAAGGGCGGCGTGCTGCTGCCTGAATCCGACTTCTACAGCCTGGGCATGACGATGATCTACGCTTTGAGCGGAGATCTCAAGCGCACCGCGCGCCGGGAGATCCCAAGCGACGTGCCGGAGCCGCTCTGCGACTTCATCAGGTCGCTCATCGTCCGTGACGTGCTGGCGCGTCCAAACTGGGACAAGTCCAACGTCTACGAGGACTACCTGGACGTGCGCAAACGCTCATTCGGGCGCGGGCGTTCGGACATGAAGCCGCTTCCCGGGTTCTGATTATGAGTCCAGGCCGCGGCACGGGCCGTGTCGCACGGACACGCTTCACTTGACGCTTCCAGACCGCAACGAGAAAAGGACGGTTACCATGAGCGAAGACAACGATTACACCCCGAGCTCGTATTACGCGGGCCACGACTTCAAGTCCGTGCGCGCGTCGTACGATGCCAGCGCCGGACGAAGCTACGACGACGCCAAGAAGAAAGGTAAGTCGAACAGCGACCTACTACCCGAATCCCTCACCACGAACTCCACCCACCCGCTCGTCATCGAATTGGATTCAACCGGATCCATGCTGGACTGGCCGGGCGTCATGGTCGGGAAGATGGGGTACATGGATCACGAGCTTCGCACGCAGTACTTGAGCGAAGACATGGAGATCAGCTTCACCCTCCATGACGACGAAGGCAGCGGCATGGACTATTACGTCCAGGCCCGGCCGTTCGCCAAAGGCGAGGACATCGTGAAGCGCGCGAAGGAGCTGGTACAGACCGGCAGCGGCGGCGGACGCACGCATATGTGCGAATCCTCCGAGTTGCCGATGCTGTACTACGCCCGGCGCGTCACGTTCCCCAAGGCGGTCATCAAGCCGGTGTACATCATCATCACCGACGAAATGCCCTACCCATCCATCTCTCCTGACAGTGCCAGCTACGTCCATGTGAAGCTGAAGAGCGAAATCTCCACGGCGGACGTGATGAAGGAGCTGCAGGACAAGTATTCCGTCTACCTCATCCAGAAGCCGTACTACAATGACAAGGACGAGCGCTCCCTCGACACCCAGACCGTCCGCAAGGAGTGGCTGAAGTACCTGGACGCGGACCGCATCGCCATCCTTCCGGAAGCGGAGCGCGTGGTGGACGTGATCTTCGGCATCCTGGCGGCGGAGGCGGACAAGGTCGAGTATTTCCAGAAGGAAATCGAAGATCGCCAGAAGCCGGGCCAGGTGGCCACCGTCTACAAGGCGCTCAAGACCATCCACGCGCTCTCGGCAGACGCGTCAAACAAGAAATCCGGCGGCAAGTCCCGCATGAAGGGTCTCGGCGCCGGAAAGAAGACCAAGAAGCTCACCACCGGCAAAGACGAGGAGTAGGCGCGATGGAACCCATCGACCTGCTCGTCACGCTCTGGCC
The DNA here is from genome assembly GCA_041169025.1 of Candidatus Parcubacteria bacterium. Lineage (GTDB taxonomy): Bacteria > Patescibacteriota > Patescibacteriia > SG8-24 > SG8-24 > JBEEJS01. The sequence goes on along the minus strand of JBEEJS010000024.1, from coordinate 562 downwards.
GAGCTTCGACCACTTCGACCGATTCGTCTCGGACGATCGGTTGAAGGGCATCCGGCTCAACAGCGCCATGATGAGCGCCGCGGAACTCGGCAAGGACTTGCCGGCCATGCGGCGCGCCATCAGGACTCCAGGCACCGTGCCGCTCTTCTACGACATCAAGGGTCGCCAGCCGCGCATCGCGGAGGTGGACGTGGAGCGGGGGAGCGACGGTCGGCACCACTTGGTGCTCCGTCTCACCCACCCCATCGCGGTCAAGACGCCCACGCCCGTCCTGTTCAAGGCCGGTGACGATGACGCGCTCCTGACGAAGGTAGAGGACGGCGGCAAGCGGCTGGTGTTCGACGGCTTCCCGCGCTTCACCGTGAAACAGGGCGAGTCCATCGCCATCCGCGACCCGAGCCTGCGCATCCTGGACGACGTGATCTCCCCGGCGGAAGCCGAGAAGATCGCGCTTGCGAAATCGGTCGGCGTCACCCGCTGGTTCCTCTCCTACGTGGAAAGCCAGCACGACGTGGACAGGTTCCTCGAGCTCGTCGGCAAGGACGCGGAGGTCTGGCTCAAG
>JBEEJS010000023.1:0-7181 GCA_041169025.1 Candidatus Parcubacteria bacterium | reverse complement strand
CGTATCGAAAGAACTTTGGCCCGGCCCTGAACATCACCGTCGAGGTGCAGGACGGCATCAAGGTCTTCGCCACGCGAGAGATTCTTGAAGAGATCGTCGACGATCACACCCAGATCGGCCTGGACGCCGCTCGAAAGATCAATCCCGAGGTCAATGTGGGTGACCTCGTCATGGTCGAGGTCACCCCGGATCGGTTCGGGCGGATCGCGGCTCAGACGGCCAAGCAGGTCATCATCCAGAAGATCCGCGAGGCCGAGCGCAACAAGATGTTTGGCGAGTTCAAGGATCGCGAGCATGAGCTGATCAACGCCACGGTGCAGCGCCGCGACGGCAAGGTCGTGCTCATCGACCTCGGCAAGGCCACCGCCGTGCTTCCGCCGGAAGAGCAGATCCCCACCGAGCGCTACAATTCCGGCGACCGCGTGAAGGTGTACGTGACGGACGTCCGCATGAGCACCCGCGGTCCGGAAGTGGTCGTCTCCCGCGCGCACCCGGACATCGTCCGCAAGGTGTTCGCGCTCGAGATCCCGGAGGTCGCGTCCGGCGTGGTGGAGATCCACAACATCGCTCGCGAGGCCGGTTCCCGTTCCAAGGTGAGCGTCTCGACGGCGCAGGAGAACATCGACCCGATCGGTTCCTGCATCGGTCAGCGCGGCACGCGCATCCAGACCATCATCGCCGAGCTCGGAGGTGAGAAGGTCGACATCATCCCGTTCGACGAGGACGCGGTGCGCTACATCACCAACGCGCTTTCCCCGGCCAAGGTGACCGCCGTCGATCTCGACACGGCCGCCCGCTCCGCCAACGTCACCGTCCCTGAAGACCAGCTCTCCCTCGCCATCGGCAAGGGCGGCCAGAACGTGCGCCTGGCGTCCCGCCTCACCGGCTGGCGCATCAACATCCGCGACGGCGTCGCCCGCGGCGGCGAAGTGGTGGAGGTCGCATCCGAGTCCGATGACGCGCCGTCCACGGATAACGGCGCAGAGACGCCGGACGCCGAGGCTGCCGCCAAGGATTCCACGGAGGAAGCCGCCTAGCGCTGCGTGCGGAGGACTAACGAAGCGGCGGTAAATCGGAGCGAACTATGTTCATCAATGCGTTCAATGCGGTGTTCGCCCATCCCATCTTCAACCTGCTCATCGGCATCTACGACACCATCGCCTTCAAGGACATCGGCGTGGCCATCATCCTGCTCACCATCCTGGTGAAGCTGGCCATGTGGCCGCTGCAGACGAGCGCGCTCAAGTCGCAGAAGCGCCTCACGGATCTGCAGCCCAAGATGGACGAGCTGAAGAAGCGCTACCCGGACAAGTCCCAACAGGAAGAGCTCGCCAAGGAGATGATGGCGCTGTACTCCAAGGAGAAGGTGAACCCGGCGGCGTCGTGCCTGCCGCTCCTCATCCAGCTTCCGGTGTTCATCGCGCTGTACCACGCGCTCAATGCCGGCCTCAAGTCCGGCGGCCTCGATGCGCTGTACGCCTTCGTGCCGAACCCGGGCACGATCAGCACCACGCTCCTTGGCCTGATGGACCTCGCCAAGCCGAGCATCGCGCTCGCCATCCTCGCCGGCGGCATGCAGTTCCTGCAGGCCCGCCAGATGGTCACGCGCCAGCAGCCCAAGAAGGTGCCGGGCGCGGGAGACGAGGAAATGCTCGCCAGCGTGAACAAGCAGATGATGTACATGATGCCGGCCATGACCGTCATCATCGGTTGGAAGCTCGCGGGCGGGCTCACGCTGTACTGGCTCGCCATGAGCGTGCTCACCGTGGTGCAGCAGTATTTCTTCTTCAGGAAGCATGACGCGAAGACGACGACGCCGTCGTCCGGTACGCCCGCCATGCCTGAAATCGTGACCAAGCCGTAACCGTATGGCACTCATCACCGTCAAGAAACTGCGCGGCCTCCCCGTGTACACCAAGAGCGGGGACAAGCTCGGCAAGATCGCCGACGTCCTGGTTGACGTGGAGAACCATGAGGTGCGCGCGTACGTCGTGAGCAAGTCGAACCTGCTCGCAGCGCTGCTCCCGGGCGACCTGCAAGTCGCGCGCGACCAGGTCATCTCGGTGACCGAGGAGCGCATGACGGTGCATGACGCTGCGGTGAGCGAGCGGGTGGCGGAGGAGCTGCTGCCGCGGGTGGCCGCGCTCGACGGGGGTGCGACGGCGCCGTCGCAGCGGACCGCGGAGTAAGCGCGGTATCCGCGAAGGGCGTGACATGAAAAAAGAAAACCCCGTCTCCGGAAGGAGGCGGGGTTTCGCGTATCGGTCGCCGTCGTTTCGCTTGCACGCTCACAACGGGATCTCATATCCCACGTTCAGCGACACCGCATAGACGAAATCCGATCGCGTGCCGGCGTTCGGCAGCTGTCGCGTCGGCGATTGGAATCCGATGCCGAACGCGGCATCGAGTCCGACGAACACGTGCGTTTCCGATTTCGCCTGGTATCCCAGCGAAGGGAGCAGGGCGAAGCGGTTCGAGTATCGCCCGATGCGTGGGAAGAACACGATGTTCTCCGCAAGCCGCACCCAGCCGCCGCCTTTCGCGCTGCCGTGGATCTGCCGGGCGCCGCCGAGGCCGAACTGGTTGGCCACGTGCGTGCCGTGCTCGCCGTTGATGTGGGCGAGGTAGTTGAGGAACGTGTAGGTGTCGTCCGTGACGCGCAACGTGAGCGACATGCCCGCGCTGCAGAGGGACGGCGCTGCCGGTGGCAGCTTGATGGTCGTCAGCGAAAGGTAGGGTTGCAGGGCGAGCAGGTGCGGTTTGGCGGTGTCCTGGCCTTGGGCCTTGGCACCGAACATGCATGCGGCGATGACCGCACACGCGATTGCCGTGGTTCTCATGAAAGGTGCTCCTTTGAGGTGCGGGTTGTGGTGCCTTTTACGGCGCCGACTCCTAGTGGCAGGGTAGGGGAAAACGGCCTCTTTGTCAATATCAGCTGACAGGGGACGCGGCGCGGAGGCCGTGCTATTATTTCCTCATGAACGCAGCAGCATTGGCGCGTTCCGTCCGCGCCACCCTGGCCTATTTCGATATCTTCGATCACCCGCTGACACTGCTGGAAGTGTCGCGGTATTTGTATTCCGTGGTACCTGCCTCTTTGGGGACACCTTTGTCTGGCGCGCCGCTTGCGATAGGCACAGCCGCCCCATCGCTCTCCGCCATCCTGGAGGCCCTCACTACTATCCGCGCCGAGCACCGCGATGGCTTTTACGCGTTGCCTGGCCGCGCCGCCGTCATCTCCACGCGCGAGCGCCGCTTCCGCATCTCCGCCCCCAAGTTCCGCCGCGCCCGCCGCGCCGCCGCGCTGATGCGCCTCCTTCCAAGCGTTCGCATGGTCGCGCTCTGCAACTCGCTCGCCCTTGCGAATGCCACGGAAGAGAGCGACATCGACCTCTTCGTGGTTGCTCGCCCGGGGACGCTTTGGATCACGCGCCTCTGCGTCGTCGGCGTGCTCGCGCTTCTGCGCCTGCGTCCCACCGCACGCGACAGCGCCGACAAGGTTTGCATGAGCTTCTTCGTGTCCGAATCGCGACTCGGTCTCCAGGACGTGGCACTCAAACCCGACGACACCTATCTCCGGTACTGGATCGCCTCGCTGCTTCCCCTGTATGACGCCGGCGGCGTGATGCGCGCGTTCCTCGCCGCGAACGCCTGGGTGGGGGAGCGCGTGCAGGGATACGCTACGCCACGACGCGAGCCCGCGCTTCATGCGGCGCGCGCATGGGCCATGCTTGGCCGCGCGGCGCTCCCGCTGCTTCGCACATTCGACAAGCCCGCCGCCCGGCTCCAACGCCGCGCCTTCCCGCAGGACATCCTCCGCGAGGCCGCTACCGGAGGCACCAACGTGGTGGTCCGCGACGACATCCTGAAGTTCCATGTGACGGACAGGCGCGCGGATTTCGAGACGAGGTTCCTCGCGGCTTGTGCTGCGCATGAGATCGCCGCGCCGCAAACCGCCATCCGGGAAAAACAACCCGCACTCCAATGAAATTCCACATCCAAAATTTGATCGCCAAACTCAAGGAGCCTCGCTTCATCCCCGCGTTTCTCTTCGGTGCGCTCGTGGCGTTCGCGCCGAGCGGCACGCGCTGGATCCTGTACACCGGCCACATCATGGGACACGAGGTGGAGCCGGGGACGGTGAGCGTGTTCGGCATGCAGCTGGTGGCGCTGGCGTTCGCGCTGATCGTCATCATGCGATCCGGCTGGCAGGAGCTCGCGGCGATCGCACGGAGGCCGCCAGGCATGTTCGCGGCGCTGGTGGTCGTCGCGGCGTATCTCTCCACGTTCGAGGCGCAGGATCCGCTTGCGGCCATCGTGAACGCGGGATTCGTCTTCACTGGCGTGGCGGTCTTCTACGCCATCCAGATCTTCAAGCCGAATCCGCACGAGGTGCTCGGATCGTTCATCGGCGGCGCGCTGTTCCAGTTCATCTTCGGCGGTTGGCAGTTCATGACGCAGACGTCGTTCGCCTCCAAGTGGCTGGGCATGGCGTTGCATAACGCCGATCAGCTCGGCACCTTCGTGGTGGAGACGCCCAGCGGCCGTTGGCTCCGCGCGTACGGCACGCTCGCGCATCCGAACGTCTTCGGCTTGTACGTCGGCATTGGCCTCCTGATGTGCATCGGCCTGGCGGCATTCCGCGGGCACGGCAAACACCTCACGCACTACGCGGCGATGCCGATCATCACCGCGGCCCTCCTCTTCTCCTTTTCCCGCAGCGCCATGCTGGCCGTCGCCATCGGTTTCATCTGGATGGTCGTCAGCGCGTACGCCACGCAGGCCGCGCCGCATTTCCGTCGCATCCTGCTACCGGCGTTCATGATCATCGCGGTCACCTCTGCCGTCCTCGGAACGCTGTATTCCGAACCGCTCACGGTCCGCGCGGAGGCCGAGGGACGGCTTGAGGAGCAATCCATCACGCAACGCATCAGCCAGTACGGCGATGCGCTGCAACTCTTCTCCGGCCACGTGGTGCAGGGCGTCGGTATCGGCACGATGCCGCTCGAACTCGTGCGCGAGAACGCCGGTTCGCGTCCGTGGTACCTGTACGACTACGTCCACAACGTCCCCATGCTCGTGGCCGTGGAAACCGGCATCATCGGCTTGTTCGTCTGGCTCGGCTTCGTGCTGTCGCTCTTCGACGTCATGCGCCGCCGCCTTCAGCACGCCAGCACGACGCATACCGGCGTCACGGTGTATGCCGCCTGTTTCATCGCCATGATCGTCGCGGCGCAGTTCGATCATTTCCTGTGGTCGTCGTGGTTCGGGCAGATCTTGTTCTGGATCGTGGCGGGAATTTTGAATGAAGCGTATGAGTCTTTGGGGCACGAGGGGCATCCGGGTCGTTGATGTGGCGACGTGCGTGGCTGGCGCGGCGCTTTTCGCCGCAGCCTGGTTCGTGGCCGGGTGGCGCATGCATCCGCAGGAGGTGGTGACCCGCGTGGTTGTCGCTCCGGCCACACCTGCTGCGGACGAGCAGCCCGTACACGCCCCGCTTGGCACCGCCACCCTCACCGCGTCCATCGATCGCATCGACACCTATATGGACAACGGCACGCTCAACCTGAAACTCGTCGAGTGGACCGGAGGCGACGCCGCGGAACAGTCGGCATTCGAAGACGGTTCGTGCACGCTGGAAAGCATCGAGAATGAGGAATGCACTCCGGACGGATATCACATCCGCCGCTCGGAAAAGCGATTCACGCTCCGCCTCGCCAAGGACGCGCAGATTTTCGTGATCCCATCCATGCATCAGGACGAGGAGTTGAGGAAGAGCGCGGATGCGGAATCCGGCGGAACGCAACCGGTGCGGGTGACACTCAAGAAACTGCGGCAGCTATTCCAGGACGAGAGTAGTGGTCCAATCCTGACGTATAACGTCACCGTCATAGGAGACGCCATCACCAAGCTCGAGGAGCGGTACCAACCCTGACCCTCATTGACCGCGCAGCCTCCCAATGCTAAGGTCCTCCACGCGCAAACCGCGCACAGGAGGATCTTTTCATGACTCCGTTTACGGTCATTTCCGACGACACCGACCTCCCGAAGAACGATCACGACCGCGCTGACTGCTGGCATCCGCACCTGCACGCCGGCAACTTCAAGCCGAAGAGCGCCGCGCGTTTGCTGGCGTGGTATGTCGAGCGGTATGCGGACGGACATCCCTGCGGCGGCATCGTCTCCGTCAGTCCGTTCTGCACCTTCGCAGGCCCCATGTACTCCCGCTATGCGCATCGTCATCACGCGAACGGCACGTATGCCGTCTGCCCGTCATGCGGCGAAGTGAAGACGGCGGGTTTCCATGATGGCAATCCGTTGCCGCGCGCCGAGCCCTGCGTCTGCGGATGGGATTTCGGCCTTTCGGATTTCCTGCAGCCCGTCTTCAGCGGCACCGGCCTGCCCAGCCGCTTGCTCACCACCACGCAATCGGACGTTCACGTGACCCTTGCGGAAGCCTGCCTTGCATCCGGCGAAATCGTCACGCCATCACGTCTTCCCGCGCTCATCGCATGCCTCGGACTCGGAGGTGACCTGAAGACGTACGACAGGCTCGCCGCGCATCGGACGCTGACGGAACTCCGCGATGCCGTCAGGGATTCGGACTGGCCGGCTCGCGACGAGTGGTTCGATTGCTTAGGCTCTCCCGATTTCCGCATCAGCGTGACGCACGGCGCCAAGTCGTTCCTCAGCGTGCGCGATCTGCTTCCCGCGGCGGAAGCGAAGCGGGAGGCGCGCGTGCTTCTCGCTATGCCCGCCGGAGACCTCGAAGCGAAGGCGCGTTTCCTGCTTGCGAAAGCGGCGAACGTCGCTGGCCGATAGGACCGAGAACGACGGCTTCTGGCGCCCCTGACTCATGCGAGTCGGGGGCGTTTTTCATGCTTGACGTTTTACCCTAGCCGCGCTTCCATATAGGGGATTGGCACTCCCACCCAGAGAGTGCTAACATCCCTCCGTACCTAATCCCTGAAGGAATATCCGCAAGAATATGCAGGTGAAACCCCTTTCGAGCCGCGTCCTCGTCCGCCCCACCGGTGCCGAAGAGACCACCAAGTCCGGCATCGTGATCCCCGTCACCATCGAGAAGGAAAAGCCCGAGCAGGGCGAGGTCGTCGCCGTCGGCGAAGGCCGCCGCAACGACAAAGGCGAACTCCAGCCCATGTCCGTCAAAGTGGGGGACA
>JBEEJS010000022.1:0-8364 GCA_041169025.1 Candidatus Parcubacteria bacterium | reverse complement strand
CAGCGTATCGGTGTTGCAGAGCGAGTCGAGGAACACCGCCTGCGGCCTCATGCGCCGCGCGACCTCGATGACCGCGTCGGCATCCGACTCGTCGACGTAGGTCACCTTCCCCGGGAACGCTTTCTCCAGCACGATCTTGTTTTCGAAATAGATGGACGCTCCGGCCAGGATCGGACCGGCGACATGCAGATCCGCCTGCAAATGGAAGACGAGCGTCGACAGCGCGGCCATGCCGCTGCTCGTCAGGAACGCTTCCGGCGGGAAGATCGCGGATGCGCGGAGGTACTCCCTGCGGAACGCCTCTTCATACGCGTCGGCATCCAAATGCCCGTCGCGCTTGTAGTCGTTCATCGCCCCCACGATGCGTCCGGTCTGGCTGCCCGCCTGCGACACGGTGGCGTGCAGGAAGCTCGGCGACTGCCAGTCCCCTGCGGACAGGACGAAGGCCAGATTGGACTGCAGCACGCGAAGGACGTCGGCGGTCGTCCGCTTGAGCGTCGTGAGCCGAGGGATGTCGGCCTCGGTCCACTGTCGGGACGCGTCGAGCGCGGCGCGAAGATCGACGGCGATGTCATCGTACGACTGTGCCAATCGCTCCGTGCTGGACAGCAGGAGCGCGTGCGTCATCTCGCGATAATCGGATTTCGAACGTCCCAGCGATGACGCGTGGCGCAGGACGCGTCCGCCGCACGATTGCGTCATCGTCAGCAGATCGGTCAGGTCCTCTTGGAGATCGGCCAGGGTCACGTGCATAGCGGTAGGTTTGCCGGTAAGATGCGTAGGTGGAGTATACATGATTATGAGACATCTGCTTGACGCGCTCTTCGCCCGAAAGGAAACGACCCCGCTCATCATGCGGAAGGTCGATCTTGGCGGACCATCAGACCGCGTTCCCGTCGCGGTCATCCGCGGCAGGAGGCCCGGCACCACCATGCTCGTGACGGGCGGCGTGGACGGCGACGAGTACGCCGGCATCGCCGCGGCCTATGCCCTCATCGAGCGGTTCGAGGACGGCGATTTCTCCGGCACGCTCGTCATCGTGCCTGTCGTCAACATGCCCGGCTTCCGCGCGGAGATGAGCCAAAATCCCCTCGACGGGAAATTTCCCAAATACGTCTTTCCCGGTTCGTCACGCGGCACCCCAACGGAACGGCTCATGCACTGGTTGGTTTCGGAGTACGCGAAAGGCGCGTCGGCATGGCTGGATCTGCACAGCGGGGCGATCACCGAGGGGCTGCGTCCGTTCCTCTGGGCGTTCGAGACGGGCGTCGCCGCCATCGACGGAACGACGAGGCAGTTCCTTCGTGCCGCCGCGCCGGAGACCGCGGTGCTTGAGGCGGCGGCATGGCACTCGAAAGCGGCCACGCTCGCGGGGCGCGACTGCCTATATGCGATCGCGGAATCCGGCGAACGCGGACGCGTCACGCAAGAGGACGTGGACCGGCATGTCGGTTGGACGTTGGCGCTCATGGGGACCCTGGGCATGATTGAGGCCGCCGCCGATGCTCCCCATGCCTCGCCCACCCGGCTGCTGAGGCACGTGGAGATGGTCTATGCGCCATACGAAGGCGTGTGGCGTCCGGATGCCGCCAAAAGCGAGGACGTCCGAAAAGGCGTCCGGCTCGGAACATGCGCCACGCTCGACGGGACGGCACGGCGCGAGATCTTCGCGCCATCCGGCGGCACGATGCTCTGGTGGAAGGAAACGATGGCGATGCGGCCGGGAGACATCCTGGCGGCGATCGGGCGGGAGTGATGCGCGGCGTCCCACGAGGTGAGAAACGGCCAGGCCCCGCGCCTGGTCGTTTTGCGTCCGCGCGCGACGGGAGGCCGTTGACCGGAACCGCGGGGCGTGGTATATAGTTAGGACTCCGAACTAATCATTCGCACCCCAGGAACCATGTCCGATCCCAAGAACAGCGCGAACGACGGCCTCGCACTGGCGTTGATGCGCCTGTCCCGCGACGTCCGCTGCCGGATCGCCAGCGCGCCTCCTCCGCCCGGTTGCGGCACGCCGCTCGGCAACGCCGTCCTCTGGCAAGTCACCGTGCAGGGTACGCCACGCCTCAAGGAGCTCGCCGACGCGCTCTCCGTGGCTCCGCCCACCCTCACGCCGATCGTGGCGGAACTCGTCCGCGCCGGACACCTCACCAGGACGAAAGACGCCAGGGACGGCCGCGCCGCGCGCTTCGCGCTGACGGCGTCCGGCAAACGCGCATTCGAGAGGGGTAAACGCAGGCTCATCGCCGCGGTCGAACGCCTCCTCGTCCCGCTCACCGCGCGGGACCGCAAGACCATCTTAAGCATCTTCACCAAACTCCGATGAAACGCCACATCCCGCTTTTCCTGCTCGTCATCGGCGTCGCCGCGCTCGGCATCGCCTCGGTCTTCGCGTATCAGACCTTCATGACGGATCACGCGCGCGCCGATTTCGCCACCGCCAACGTGACGCGCGCCGACATCGTGCGCGACGTCTCGTTCACCGGCATCGTTGCGCCGTCGACGAGCGCCGATCTTTCGTTCGAACGGGCAGGCATGGTTTCTTCCGTCGCGGTGAAGGCCGGCGACAAGGTGGTCAAGGGTCAGGTGCTCGCCACGCTTTCCGCCGCAGACATTGCGGCCCAGGTGGAGCAGGCCCGCGCCGCGGTGCTCGCTGCGCAGGCGCGACTTGACGCGATGCGCCGCGGGACGCGCCCCGAGGCGCTCGCCGTGCAGGATGCGCAGGTGGCCACCGCGGAATCCGCCGCACGCGAAGCGCGTACCGGTCTCGTCGACAAGGTCGTGAGCGCGTACGCCACCGCGGACGACGCCGTCCACGGCAAGGCGGACCCGTTCTTCATCGGTCCGCTCGGCCCGAATCCGCGATTGAGCTACGACCCTCTTGACGCGTCGCTCACCGCCGATCTCGCGTCGAGGCGCGTCACGGTGGAAGCAATGATGAAGGATTGGCAGGCTTCCGTCCGCGCGCTCACCGCGTCCGGTGACGTCCTTGCGACATCCGCCGACGCCAAGACTCGCCTGACGGACATCAGCGCCTTCTTGGAGGAGTGCGCCCATGCGCTCGACCGCACCACCGTGGCCGCCAACCCCGCGCTCGCGCAGGCCACGCTGGACGGCTACAAGGCGGGCATCAGCGCCGCACGAGCGAGCGTGAACGGCGCCGTCAGCGCGCTCTCCGGCGGCGAAGAGAAGATCCGCACCTCCACGGCCATGCTCGCGCTTTCGAAGAGCCAGCAGACGCTCGCCGCGGCACCGGCGACCGCCGAAGACGTCGCCGCGCAGGATGCTGCGGTCCGCCAATCGCAGGCCGCCCTTGATGCGGCGAACGCGCAGCTCGCCAAGGCCGCGCTTCGTTCTCCGGTCTCCGGCACCGTCGCGCACGTGAACGTGTCCGCGGGCGAGACCGCATCCCCTTCCGTCATCGCCGTCAGCGTGCTCGCTGGCGACCGGTTCGAGATCGATGCGCTCGCGTCCGAGGATCAGATCGCCTCTTTCTCGGTCGGCGACGGGGCGAACGTGACGCTCGACGCGTATGGCGCCGGTGAGGCCTTCAAGGCCACGGTCACCCGCGTCGACCCGGCACCCGCCACGCGCGCAGGACAGACCGGATACCCGGTCATCATCCGCTTCGACGTCGACGATGCCCGCGTGAAGGTCGGCATGACCGCCAACGCCGTCATTCGCGGCGCGTCCAAGACGGGAGTCCTCGTCATTCCCCGCGGATCGCTCCTTGAGGGCGCGTCCGGCGCGGAAGCGCTCCGCTTGACCGCTGGACGGTTCATCCGCGTCCCGGTGAAGACCGGCATCAGTTCATCCTCCGCGGTCGAAATCACGGACGGCCTTGCCGAAGGCGATGTCGTCGCGGACCTCTCCGCGGCACGCTAACCGCTACGCATATGCAGAATGAAAACGAACGGAAGGATGGCACGCCCGCGACGGCGCCCAAGGACGCTCCGCACCCGCGCGCCAAGCACTACATGCGCGGTGCCATCGTGACCGCGGCCATCGCCGCGCTCGTTGCCGGGCTCGGTTGGTACCGCCTTTCCAGCACCACCCTGTCCATCGACACCGCGCAGCTCGCCGCACCGGCGATCGCGCTTTCTTCCGATACCGGCGGCACGCTGCAAGAGCTCTTGGTGAAGCCGGGAGATCGCGTGGCCGCGGACGAGATCGTCGCGCGCGTCGGCACGTCGCTCGTGAAGGCCAAGGTCTCCGGCGAAGTGATCGCCGTGAAGGACGACGTCGGCGCCCAGGTGAACCGCGGCGAGGCCGTCGTCACCATGATCGACCGCACCGCGCTCCGCGTCGTCGTGCGCATCAAGGAGGACAAGGGCCTGTCGCGCATCGTGCCCGGCCAACTCGCGCGATTCACCGTCGACGCCTTTCCCGGCCGCACCTACGCCGGCGTCGTCGACGAAGTGGCGCCCACGTCCCGTGAATCGGGCGTGCTCTTCACGATTTCCGACAAGCGCGAGACGAAGGAATTCGAAGTGAAGATCAAGTTCGATGCCGAGCAGGGCGCCGAGCTCAAGAACGGCATGTCCGCGAAGGTGACCGTGTATACGAAGTAACCGGTATGAGCGACGTCGCCACGACAACCGCATCGCCGGACAAGGCGGCTGAAGCGTCGAGCCTCCGTTGGATGGTCCTCGTGACCGTCATCGTCGGCACGTTCCTCGGCCGCCTCGATCAGACCATCGTGAACCTGGCGCTGCCGAAGATCATCAACGACTTCAGCATCACCGTGTCTTCTGCCGGCTGGATCGCCACCGCGTACATCCTGGCGAACGCGGTCTTCGTGCCGATCTGGGGCAAGCTCGGCGACACCATCGGGCGTAAGAAGGTGTACGTCATCGGCTTCACGGTGTTCATCGTCGGCTCCGTGCTCGCAGGCATCGCCTGGGACCTCGGTTCGATGATCGTCTTCCGCGTCATCCAGGCGATCGCCGGCAGCGCGGACTATCCCACTGCCATGGCCATCCTTGCCGTCACCTTTCCCGGCGAGAAGGACCGCGCGCAGGCGCTCGGCATCTGGTCGTCGTCATTCGCCGCCGCGTCGGTGTTCGGGCCGCTCATCGGCGGACCGCTGATCGACAACTTCGGTTGGCGCTCGGTGTTCCTGATCAACCTGCCCGTCGGCGTCCTCGGCCTGTACATGGCGCAGAAGTACATCAAGGAGTCGGTCTCCGAACGCCCGACGATGATTTTCGATTGGTGGGGCGCGGCAACGCTCGGCGCCGCGCTGACCTCGCTCGTCCTCGTGCTCGACAAGGGGCTCGATTGGGGTTGGCTGTCCTTCAACGCCGTCCTCTGCTACGCGGCCATCGTCGCGTCATCGGCCGTCTTTTTCGCCATCGAGAAGCGCCACCCCGATCCGATCGTGGACATGAAATTCTTCCGCATCCCCACGTTCGTGAACGCGCTCGTCAATAATTTCGTAGTGTTCATGGGACTCATGGGCAGCATGTTCCTCATCCCGCTCTTCGTCACCACCTTCCTTGGTTACGACGCCACGGAGACCGGCCTCGTCTTCATGCCCATGGCCGCCGGCATGATGCTCGCCGCGCCCATCGGCGGCAGGCTCACCGGCCGGTATCCCGCGCGCTACGTCATCGGCGCGAGCACCGCCGTGGCGGCGCTCGGCATCTACCTGTTCTCCTTCCTGGATCCGCGCTCCAGCCTCTTCGACGTGGTCTGGCCGCTGTTCATCATGGCGTTCGGACTCGGTTTCGGCATGTCGCAGCGCACCGCGGTGGTCGCCGCGTCGGTCCCACGCAGCGAGATCGGCATCGCGTCATCCATCTTGGCGCTCGCACGGAACATCGCCGGCGCGTTCGGCATCGCGGTGTTCGGGACCATCCTGGGCGACGCCACCAAACGCAACATCCTCGCCATCGGCGCCGCGAGCGCGGTGCATTCGGTCAGTCCCGCCGTGCACGGTACCGTCACCGGCCTCGTCATCCTGAAAGCGGAGGTGGAAGCGTACGGCACGGTGTTCTCCGTGGCCGCCTTCGTCGTCGCCGTCGGCGCGTTGGCCGTGCTGCTCATGAAGGACGTCGCCACCAAGAAGGAGCACCAGATCCACGTGGAATGACGGGACGCGCGGTTGACGCCGCATGACGTTCGCGTTACGTTGTCCGCGGCCAATCACGGCCGCGATGGAGGCGTTTCATGGGCTGGTACATTTCACTCGTCAAGAACGAGGTCGTCGTTCCCAAGGCGTGCGTCGACGAACTGTTCCGATGGCAGGAGCGCGATGGAGAGCTCTGCTGGGACTCCAGCGCGGATGTCGTTGACGACGCCGGCGTCCTGACGTTCAATTCCGACCACATGGAGCACATGGATTACCTCGCCACGCATGATGACATCGTCCGCATCCTCTGCAAGCACAAGGTCTCCGGTGACATCTGCTTCTCGAGCCTCGACGGCGACAACGCCGGGGAATCATGGGGGTACCGCTTCGACGGCAAGGGCGGCATGACGCCTCTCGCCGGAAAAACGGAGTTCGTGGAGGCCCCGCCTCCGTTCCGCGGCATGACCGTGGTCGTGACCGGGACGATATCCGGCATGACGCGCATGGTCGCCGAACAGCGCATCATCGATGGTGGCGGCAACGTGGGTCGCAGCATCACCGGCAAGACGACGCATCTCGTCGTCGGCAAGAAGCCCGGATCCAAACTGCAGGAAGCCAAGAAACGCGGGATCGTGCTCATCGAGGAGGAATGGTTCCGCAACATGATCGGCAGCTAGCGACAACGAAGCCCGCAGGTGCATCCTGCGGGCTTTTTCGTTTGCCGCGTCCATGCATGCGGCGGCCGGCTCATCAAGCCGTAAACAATTCCGCCCCGAACCCCGGTGACGATTCCACGGTGAAGTCCGGCCGTAAAATGCACCACTCGAATGCGAAGTGCGGCTCAAGTGCGGAAGGAGGCACGAAATACAGCGCCGTAGACATGGCGTCGGCGAGCATTGCTGATGACGCACGCGTCCAGCACGCCGCGATATGCGCCGGCGACGTCAGAGTGCGTGGGTCCAGTATGTGGTTGAACGTGGCCCAAGCGCGCCTGTTGCCCGCGCTGCCGCAAATGCTCCCGCCCGTCAGCGTCACCACCCCGAGTACCTCGCTTACGTCGGTGGGATTCTCAAGACCCACGCGGAGAGCGCCGCCGCGCGAACTGCGGAACAAGATGTCCTGTCCCGCATCGATGGCATATGACGTGACGCCGTGCTCCTCCAGGACGCCGCCCACGATATCGATCAGGTATCCCTTCCCCGCCGCGCCGAAATCCAAAAGCACCGGTAGCTTCACCTCCAGATCCGGATACGCGTACCGCAGGGCGTCGTCCCATCGCGGAGGTTCCCGCATGACGCCGGGCGTCAGCGAATACGACGCGTCGTAGCCCGCGTCCGACAGCGCCTGGCCGATCAGCGGCGTGAACGCGCCACCGGTCACGTCGTACACGCGTCTGTAGAGATCGAACATCGGCTGCGCGTCACCCGGCAGGCGGTACGTCCCGGTCCGGCGCGCCATCTCGCTCACCAGCGAATCGGTGCGGAACCGCGAATAGTCCTTGTCGAACGTCGCGATCCGCGTACGGACGGCATCGAACAAACCGCTCCGCCGTTCAGGCGTAAGCGGTTCGTCGATGTCAATCTGCCAATGGGTGCCGATGGCCTCGAATGCGATCCGGGCTGACGGCGATTCGGCGGACATGACGGAGTGCTAGCCCTTGGCCTGCGCCTTGATGCTCGCGATCGCCTCGTTGAATCCGATAGGCGTCAGCGACGATCCCGCCACCTTCCCGACGTTCACGTCCTGGATCTTCCTGCCCACTACCTGCGCCTTGTATCCGCTGATGAAGGCGTTCTGCATGTAGATGGATTTGTTGTTGGTGGCGTTCGAGACGACGTTCACGTCGGTGATGACATCGGCTTTCAGCGTGACGGTCACGTTGATGGTCTCCGGTCCGCCCGGCGAGGTGTAATGCCCGACCGCCGTGTACGTTCCGTCCTTGTACTCGGACTTCGCCGCCTTTTCGATTTTTGCAGGCGGCACTTTCACCGGCGCGTTCGTGGCAGTATCGGTCGTGGAGTCGATCGACACGTCACCGACGGAGACGTTGACGTTTGCGTTTGCGTTCGCGTTCGTGGTCGTGCTGGGGACCGTTGCCACGTTGGCATCGACGGAGGTCTGGCTGCTGCAGCCCGCGCCGACGAGCAGGAGCGACACCGTTGCCGCGGAAAGGATGAGCGTGAACGTCCCGGTACGCTTGGAAATGCTTGGCGTCATATGATGCAGGTGTGGATAAGTATAGACATGATACTACACGGTGTCGTGTGCGACAATCGAGCTCATTTCCTTTT
>JBEEJS010000021.1:0-5926 GCA_041169025.1 Candidatus Parcubacteria bacterium | reverse complement strand
ATAGAAATGCATCCCGGAGCGGCACCGGAAACCATGACCTACAGCTTCCACCGCCCGATGCAGTACTACGTGAAGCAGCTCAACCGCCTGGGCATGCGCGTCACCGGCCTGGAGGAGTGGATCTCCAACAAGGTCAGCGATTCCGGCCCGCGCGCGCCCGAGGAAAACCGCGCACGCCGCGAATTCCCCCTGTTCTTATACCTCGAAGCCACCAAACAATGAGACACCATCGCTTCATCGGCGCGTTCGACCTGGACGTGAAACGGATCACGGTGCACGACGCCGCGCTGGCGAACCAGCTCGGGAACGTGTTTCGGTTGCAGGCCGGGGATGAAGTGGTGCTTTGCGACGGCAAGGGGAGGGAAGCGGTCTGCGGCATCATCAGCATCGGAAAGGCCGACCTGGCGTTCGACGTGCGCGTCGTCACGCCCATCGCATCCGAACCGCGCACGCACGTGACGCTCTATGCCTCGCTCATCAAACGCGAGAACTTCGAGCTCATTGTGCAGAAGGCGGTGGAGGCGGGCGTCAGCCGCATCGTGCCGGTCATCGCTCGTCGTTCCATAAAGCAGGATCCCCGCACCGACCGCCTGGCCAAGATCGCGCGTGAGGCCGCGGAGCAATCCGGCCGTGGCATCGTGCCGGAGATCGCCGATGCCGTGCCGTTCAACAAGGCGCTCAAGGACGGCCTCGCCTGCGACATGAAAGTCATCTGCGATTTCGGCGGCAAGGAAGCGCGCACCATGTTCACGCATGGCGGCGGCTCCGTGGCGCTCTTCATCGGTCCTGAAGGAGGCTGGGACCCGGAGGAGAGCACGCTGGCGCGCACCGAGGGGTACGCAGCTGCGGATCTGGGGGCGCTGACGCTGCGGGCGGAGACGGCGGCGATCATCGCCACGTGGCTGGCGGCGAGGTAGCGCAAAACTACGATGAAAAAACCGCTGTCGATGGACGGCGGTTTTTCGTATCGCGCATCGCCTCTATTCGAGCCAAAATCAGCCTCAACGCCTCCGTGACAGCCACGATGCCGCCGAAGCGTTGAAATCCTGCGCCCCGTGCCACCGCACGTACTGCCCCGTGAAGAACATCCCTTGCGACATGATGTACCAGATGCCCAAGACGAAGAGCGCTGCCGCGGCGAGCGCGTTCGCCGGCGCCACCATCAGTTTGTAGCGCCCGAAGCCCAGCGCCAGCGTCTCGGCATGAAAGACGCGCGAACCCAGGAACTTCCCGCGGTCGGATGCGAAGGCGAGCGCCAGGAGCGGCGCGCCGAGGCCCGCCACGTACGCGCAGAGCACCGCAAGCGCGGACAAGAATCCGCCCGAACCTCCCGCGAGCGCGAGCGTGATGGCCAGCAAAGGCGCGGTGCAGCCCGCCACCGTGAACCCGAAGGTCACGCCGAGCAGGAACACCGACCACCAGGCACGGGGGTCACGCCGCGGCCGTGACAACGCGGACGGCACCGCGATATGCACGCCTCGGCCGAGCAAAGCCATGACGCCGAGCGCGATCATGAACAGCCCGCCGAACCACGACAGCCCGATGCGATGCAGCGCCAGCGTCACCGCCAGCGCGCGCAGTCCGAGGCCGACGGGGATGAACAGCGCCGCGAAGCCGGCGAGGAACACCCACGTGGCGGTGAGCAACCGTCCGCGTTCCTTGAAGGCGTACGCGAAGAAGCCGGGCAGCAGGAACGTCCCGCACGGGGCGAAGAACGACAGCAGGCCGGCCGCGAACGCGATAGGGACGTGGATGAGGATGCCCATACACGACGTAGTGTACGGCAGCGCGTCCGGGCCGCCAAGCGAAACGCTCCACAGGCGACGTTGCGCGCACGCGAAGCCGCCGATACAATGGACGGACTATGGATAAGAAGTACCGCGTGCTGTGCATCGATGACGACCTCATGTACTGCGGCCTGTATCGCGACATCCTGGAACCGAAAGGGTTCGAGGTGCGCTGCGCCTCGGAGATTTCGACCGGCTTCACCATGGCGGCGACCGGTTGGCCGGATATCATCCTGCTGGATGCGATGATGCCGGAACAAGGCGGGTTCCGCGACGGTTACGACCTCTTGCAGCGCCTCCGGTCCGAAGCAAGCGGGAAAGACGTGCCAGTCATCATGATTTCAGGACTCGCGGGTGAGGAAGATCGGAAGCATGGCATGGACATGGGTGCATCGCTCTACCGCGCGAAGCACGAAATGGTCCCGGAAAAACTGCTCGCCGACATTCACTCGCTCATCGGCGGCAAGTGAGGCGCGAGGCGCCCATCACGGAAACAGTTGCCGCGTTCCCGGAATGGAGATGGCTTGTCCGGAAGGATGCAGGGCGAGCAACTGCGTGGAGATGGAATGCACGCGGGAGAACGAAAAACCGAGTCCGAGGAAATCGTCCTGCGTCGCGAAGGGCCGTTTTTTGCCGCCTGAAATGAGGTAGACGGAGGGATTCCCGGCCGTCATCACGAGCGTCCCGTCCGCGATAAGCACGGGTCCCGCATCGGAGAGCGCGGCGATTTCCGCGCCGTCGGCCTTCCTGACCGGCCGACCGGCGAAATTACTGTCGAGCAGCACTCGATCAAGCAGGGCGTGCTTCTGCCCGGACACCGCGTACCAAATCCCTCCAGTACTCGCATCCTGCAACAGCTCGCCCAAGGCATGATCGTCCGTGGCATCAAGGACGGGGCCATCGGCGTAGTCCGTGAGATCCGCTTCTGATGCGTCTTCCACCTCTTCCGGATTGAACCCGATCGCGGCAAACGCGGCGGGTGAGGAAATGCGGCGCTTGGTGGTGCCGTCAATCAGGTACGTCGTCCCGGTCTCCGTGCGGACGAGCGAATAGTCGGAGAATCGCACCGCCGTCCCGCGCGAACCGTGGTCGAGCGCGGCGAAGTCGAATGAGTTCAGATCGACGACGTTAGCCGTCTTGAAGCGCGTGGTGATGAGCGACGCCTTGATGATGGGCCTGAACCGACCACCTTGGATGAGCGCAACGGCGCCGTTCGCCGCGTTCCTGACCAGCGTGCCATCCGGGAAGGTGAGCGCCTCCCCGCCGACGCCGAACCACCGCCGCATGATGTTCCAGAGCAGCTGGTTGCCATGCATGTGCGGGGTGTAGCTGTAGAGTGCCGCGGTGACCGCGTTGGCCGGCACCACCGTCGTGCCGCTGATGACCGTGGCCTTGCCGGCCTGACGCAGCACGTCCGACGAAGCGGCGTTCTTCAGGTACCAGTCCATCCACCCGGCGCCGGCGTCGATCTGTTTGGCCAAGCCCTGGTATTTCCGCGCGAGCGGCGCGGTGACGCGGCAGCCGTCGCAAAGGGCGTACCCCGCCGCCCAATCCTTCTGCCGCTTGGTGGGCACTTGCGTCTCGATGATGCTGGATTCCTTTTGGAGGAGCGCCAGGACGTACTTGGGGTTGATGCCGTATCGGACCGAGGCGTCCCGAACCAGCAGGGCGCCGCTTTTCCGCCTGCCATCCACGGGATCAACGTCCGTGACCGCATCGAAACCGCCCTTGGCGTTCACGAACGCGCGGATGTCGGACAACGACATCGCGTCGGAGCGCCTGATTTCCGCGTCAGAGAGGATGCGCGACGGATCGAACTCCTCGGCGCGCGTCGAAACCGCCGGGCCAAGGACCGACGCGCATATCATCAGGCTGGCGGCGGCGCGGCGAAACGGGTGCATATGGCGGCAGTATACCTTGCGCGGAAACGCATGGTCCATGCCTACGGGGATATGGTATGCTTTGCGGGATATGTCACAGACCAAGGAAATCAAATTCACCATCGTCGGCATGGACTGTTCCGTCTGCGCCGCACGGAACGAACGGGCGCTCACGGCGCTCAAGGGCGTCACCGACGCGCACGTGAACTTCGCCACGCGGGTGGCGTCCGTGGAATACGCGCCGTCCGTGGTCACCGAGAAGGTCATCCACGAGACCATCGAGCGCGGCGGATACCAGGTCGTGCCCGGCAGCTTCTCCGACAACCGTCGTGGCGCGGAGAAGCGGTTGTCTGCCGCCCGGCGCGACGCCATCTTCTGCACCGCGAGCGCCGTCTGCGTCCTGGCGCTGTCCATGAAGGTCCCCGTCATACCCGGCTCCGTGGCCGGCATTTCCGCCAACGTCTTCGGCGAATTCCTGCTTTCCACCGTGTCCGTGCTCTGGTACGGCCGCCGTTTCCACAAGAGCATGATCGCGCAGGCCCGCATGTTCTCCAGCAACATGCAGACGCTGCTTTCCATCGGCACGCTCGCCGCGTACCTCTGGAGCGTCTGGGCGATGCTGCTGTACGGCCACCTGTATTTCGATGCCGCCGCCATCATCACCGGCCTCATCCTCCTCGGCGAGTTCATCGAGGAATCGAGCCGCGAAAAAGCGACCGACGCCATCGGCCGGCTGCTGTCGCTCGGCGCGCACGAGGCGCGGCTGTTCGTGGGCGACGGTTCGGACAAGACGCTCCCCATTGAACAGATCAAGATCGGCGACACGCTTCTGGTCCGCCCCGGCGAGACCATCCCTCTGGACGGCCAGGTGCTCCAGGGAGACTCCGCCATAGATGAAAGCCAGCTGACCGGCGAGAGCCTGCCCGTGGGCAAGCACCCTGGCGATTGGGTGTACGGCGCAACCGTGAACAAGAACGGCATGCTGGTCATCGAGGTGAAGCGTCTCGGCGACGACACCATGCATTCGCGCATCGTGCGGCTGGTGGAGCAGGCGCAGGAGGCCAAGGGGGGAGTGCAGCGCCTGGCTGACAAGGCGAGCTCCATCTTCACGCCGATGGTGCTCGGCATTGCCGTCGCCACGTTCGCCGTATGGCTTTCCATCACTGGCGACCCCGGCCGTGCGGTGGAGACCTTCGTGGCGGTGCTCGTCATCGCCTGCCCGGCCGCGCTCGGACTGGCCGCACCGACCGCCCTCATGGTCGGCACCGGCACCGGTGCGACGCGCGGCATCCTCATCAAGGACGGTTCCGCGCTGGAACGCGCCGTCGGCGTCGACACGGTCGTCTTCGCCAAGACCGGCACGCTCACCGAAGGCTCGCTCAAGGTGACCGACGTCCAGCCCATGGGTGCCATCGACGCCAACGAACTGCTCCGCATGGCGGCATCACTCGAGCAGTATTCCGAGCACCCCATGGCGCAGGCCGTGGTGAACCACGCCAAGGACCTCGGCCTGGCGCTGGAACGCACTCCGGACTTCACCACCATGCCTGGAAAGGGCATCGTAGGCAGCGTGGGCGGCAAGAAACTGCGCATCGGCAATGACGCTATCGGCGGGAGCGAACTGCGGCTCGATGCCATAAGCCTCCGCGTAGCCGGCGAACTTGAGGGTCAGGGCAAGACGGTAGTGCGCGTCTTCGAAGGCGAGCGCGTGGCCGGCCTCATCGCCATCGCCGATGTCGCCAAGCCGGATGCCGCCGCCGCAGTGACCTCCATCACCAAGCGCGGCATGGACGTGTTCATGATGACCGGCGACAACCACGGAACGGCATCGGCCATCGCCGCGCAGGCCGGCATCCCGAGCGTGCGCGTGATCTCCGGCGTGCGGCCGGAAGGAAAGGTGGATGCCATCAAGAAGCTGCAAGCCGAGGGCCGCCACGTCGCCTTCGTCGGCGATGGGCTGAACGACGCCCCGGCGCTGGCACAGGCCGATCTCGGCATCGCCATTGGCACCGGCACGGACATGGCCATCGAGACCGGCGGCATCGTGCTGATGCAGGGGAGTCCTTTGAAGGCCGCGGAAGCGCTGGGACTGGCACGCCTGACGCTCAAGGTGGTGCGGCAGAACCTGTTCTGGGCGTTCTTCTACAACGCCGCCGCCATCCCCGTGGCCGCGTTCGGACTGCTCACGCCCATCGTGGCATCGGCGGTCACCGGATTCTCCACAATCACCGTCATCGCCAACTCCCTTAGCATCGCGTA
>JBEEJS010000020.1:0-9263 GCA_041169025.1 Candidatus Parcubacteria bacterium | reverse complement strand
GCACCGCGGTCACC
Source organism: Candidatus Parcubacteria bacterium (assembly GCA_041169025.1). Classification (GTDB taxonomy): domain Bacteria; phylum Patescibacteriota; class Patescibacteriia; order SG8-24; family SG8-24; genus JBEEJS01. Next base: position 9,249 of record JBEEJS010000020.1, on the reverse strand, counting down.
ATCACGCTCGGCGCCAGCGATACGTTCATCCTGCGCTCCACCGGCGGACAGCCGCACGCGCTGGAGAACGACGCCTTCCAACCGGCCTGCCACGTGCTGACCACGCGCGATAACCAGCTCGTCTTCCACGGTCCGCGCACCGTCATCGTCACGCCGTCGCAGCAGGGTTGCAGTACGGGCACGGCTTCCGATGACACTACGCCGTTCATCTCCATAATCTCACCGAACGGCGGTCAGACGGTGAAGTCCGGCGACAACGTGCAGGTCTTCTGGACCAACGTCGGCAAGGCCCCGTCCGCCGCGCGCTTGTCGCTGTCCACGGACGGGGGAGCGACGGCCAGCGTCATCGCGGACAACGTCATGAACAACGGGTTCTATTCCTGGACCGTTCCCGGCATGGCCTCGTCATCGCACGCCCGCTTCCGCTTGGAGGGCATCGATCAGGGGCTGGTCACCACCATCGACCTTTCCGACGCTGACTTCGCGATCCAGGGCACCTCGCCGGAACCGTCTGCCACGCCGTCCCCGGTGATGCCGGCGTACACCGGCTACCCGCCGTACGACCCCGCCGCCGCGACGACCGCTGCCGCCAGCATCAACGACGACCTCAAACTGCCCATGGGAACCTTCGTGCACGGCATGGAAGTCTGCAGCGCAGGTTCGCGCATCAAGGGCGCATCGTCTGCCGCGGTCTACTACTGCGGCCAGGACGGCAAGCGCCACGCCTTCCCCAACCAGCACATCCATGACAGCTGGTACCAGGGTTTCGTCGGCGTCATCACGCTCACGGACAGCCAGCTCGGCAACGTCCCGCTGGGCAAGAACGTCACGTACCGCCCAGGCGTTCGCCTCGTGAAGATCAACACGGATTCCAAGGTGTACGCGGTGGACGCGAACGGCACGCTCCGCTGGGTGCCGGACGAGTGGACCGCCAAAAGGTTGTACGGCGACAACTGGAGCAAGCTCGTCGATGACGTCTCGGACGCCTTCTTCACGGACTACTCCATCGGCACGCCGATCCCGACGAACTAACCCAATGCAAGCGGCGGTCGCCAGTCGCGGCCGCCCTTTGACATCAGGCCCGTGCGGCCCACTTCCATGCAATTCTTCTCCCTGACCACGCTCATCACCATCCTCGGCCTCCTCGTCCTCGAGGTGGTGCAGAGCGTGGACAACGCCATCATCAACGCCCACATGCTGAAGACCATGAGCGAGAAGGCTCGCAAGTGGTTCCTGGTCTGGGGCATCTTCACCGCGGTCTTCGTGGTGCGCGGCGTGCTGCCGCTGCTCATCGTCTGGCTCACCGCGCCGGGCATCACGCTCTGGCAGGCGGTGCTCGCCACCTTCGGCAGCGATCCGCTGGCGCATGCGGCGATGGAGAGGAGCCAAGGCATTCTCCTCATCGGCGGCGGCATGTTCCTCCTCCTGCTCTATTTTCACTGGCTCTTCCTGGAAAAGAAGGATCCGTACTTCCTTCCCGACAAATGGGTGAAGGAGCAGCACGGCGTGTGGTTCTTCGCCATCGCCGCGCTGCTGCTCGTCTGGCTCATGTATGAGAGCCGCGCCAATCCGTACGCCATGATCGCGGCCGCCGCGGGCAACGCCGTCTTCTTCATCCTGTACGGCTTCCGTCAGACCGCCGAGGCAGCGGAAAGCGCGGTGGAGCAGATCGGCAGCGATCTCTCCAAGCTGCTCTTCCTTGAGGTGCTCGATCTCTCGTTCTCCATCGACGGCATCTTCGGCGCGTTCGCGTTCACTACCAACGTGGCTTTGATCTTGATCGGTAACGGCATCGGCGCGCTCGTCGTCCGCCAGCTCACCATCAAGGGCGTCGACAAGGTGGGGCAGTACAAGTGGCTGAAGAACGGTGCCATGACCTCCATCGGCGTGCTCGGCGCGTTCATGGTGTCGGAGTCGCTCGGCGTGGAGCTGCCGCAGTGGCTGCCGACGGTGAGTACGCTCGGCATCGTGGGAGTCACGTTCTGGGCGTCGCATCGGCATCTCAAGGCGAATCCCATCACGCCATAATCCTTCCATATGCATTCCAACCGCATCCTCCCCGTCATCGTCGTTCTCGCTGCTCTTGCGGCACCTGCTGCCGCCCTCGCGGACCTCGCCGCGGACCAGCTCCCAGAAGGCTACGTCAAACCCACGCTGGAAGCGCTCGCTCCCACCGGAGGAGTCGCCGGCATTGGCGCGGGCGATCTCATCAAACAGAAAAGCGATGGTAACCCCGGCACGCATCAGGATGAAGCCGTGTATTACCTGGACAAGGATTGGGTGCGCCACCCGTTCCCCACGCAGGCCATCTACAAGAGCTGGTACCCGTCGTTCGACGGTGTGAAGGAGCTGTCACCGGAAGACCTCGCCAAGTTCCACCTTGGGAAGAGCATCATCTACCGCCCCGGGACGCGCCTCGTGAAGATCCCTTCCATCCCCAAGGTGTACGCGGTGGAACCGTCCGGCGCGCTGCGCTGGATCGAATCCGAAAGCGTCGCGAAGGCGCTGTACGGCAACGACTGGAACAAGCGCGTGGATGACGTGAGCGAGACGGCGTTCGGCGACTATCACGAGACCGTCAGTCTCGCCACGCCCGTCTGGCCCACCGGCACGGTGGTGCGCCGCAAGGAGGACGGCTCGCTCTTCATGACCGACGGCTACGGCCGCCGCGCCCTCACCGCGGAGGCGCTGGGCTCCATGCATCTCAACACGTCCTTCGCCATCACCGTCCCCGCAGCGCAGATCGACGCGTATCCGGATCTCGGTTCGCCCGCGCAGGACGAACGCCGGTACAAGGACACCGCGCAACAGGACTACTTGGAAACGATGCCTTCGCCGCAGTTCCAGGTCACCGAGACCACCCAGAAGCTGACGCCGGGCAAGGAATCCACGCTCGCGGCGCTGAAGCTGCAGTCGGGCGCGCCCATCATCGTGAAGCAGGTGAAAGTGAAGATCACCGGCCCCGTCTACGGCAGCGGCCACATGCACTTCGCGAACCTGCATGTCACGGACGACAAAGGAAACGATCTCTTCGGCATCCAGCAGCCGCCCGCAGGAACGCTCGACGCGCTGGAACTGACGTTCAGTGGCGCGTATACCACCACCGCCGATACCGTGAGCGAGCTCCGCCTGCGCGCCGACGTGAACGCGCATCTTGAAGCGAACGAGCAGTTCCAAGTGGAATTCGAGCAGGATGGACTCGTCGTCGCCGATGGCGGCAACGGAAAGGTCATCGACCGGTACTATCGCGACCCGAGCGGATTCGACGAAGTGAACGCAGTGGCCGCTCCTGCCCCGGCGTCACCCGCGACTGGCGGAGGATACTAAGCGAAAAAAAGACGGGCTTTGGCCCGTCTTTTTTGCTATACTGAGGCGCATATGAAGACTCAATGCTCGCAGCGCTCCGCTCGTTTCCTCTTCGCAAGGTCGCTGGCCGTGGGCGCCATCGCATTCGCGTCCGCTTCCGCGGGAGCCGCCCATGCCGCCACTCCGGCTTCCGGCGATCTCATCAAGCTCTCTGGCAGCACCGCCGTGTACTACGTCGGCGCGGACCAGAAGCGATACGTCTTCCCGAACCTGGCCACGTACCACACCTGGTACGCGGATTTTGCCGGCGTGAAGACGGTGGGTGCGGCTGATCTCGCGGCGCTCCCCATCGGCGGCAACGTCACGTATCGCCCGGGCACGCGGCTCGTGAAGATCACAAGCGATCCCAAGGTGTACGCGGTGGAACCGGGCGGTTCGCTTCGCGCAGTCGCCTCGGAATCGGTGGCGGCCGCGTTGTACGGCCCGCAGTGGGCGCAAAAAGTGGACGACGTCCCCGATGCGTTCTTTTTCAACTATGCCATCGGTTCGCCGCTTGCATCCGCCACGTATCCTGACGGCAGCGTGGTCCGTCGCGCGCGGGACGGCATGTACTTCATGATTTCCGGCGGACGCAAACGGCACATCATCTCCGCGGACGTGCGCGCCGCGCTCCGCATCCAGGACGCGTCCGTGCTCGTCGCGCAGGGGTCGCTCGCTGAATACCCGGATGGTGCAGACCTCGCGGCCACGGAAGCCGCGCTCACCGACACCGCGCAGAAAGGCGGAGCGGCCATTCCCGCCACGCCGACCTTTTCGGTGAAAGATCCGCCAAGCGCGTTCATCCCCATCAGCGGGGAAGCGACGCTGCTCGAGATCCACCTGGCCACGCCCACGGCGCTTTCCGTGAACGCCATCGCCATCCGCATCGACGCGCTCACTGACACGCACGCCAAGGACGCGGTGGATGCCGATCTCGGTGGCCTCGTCCGCGGCAACAACGCCGACTGGAACCTGGCGAACCTCCGCCTGGTGGACGCGCATGGCGCCGAACCGTTCGGTCGCAAGAACCTCTCGCTCGACGTGTCGCAGGATCAATCGCAAGTCGTCACCTTCACTGGCTCGTTGCCGATCGGCGCCGGAACTGACCAGTCGTTCTTCCTGCGCGCCGACGCACATGACTTGTTACCGGAAGGGGAGGGATATCGCGCCACCCTGCTGCCGGCACGGACCGCGCTGCGCGACGCGGCGACCGGTGCCGCCGTCGCATTCCTCCCCGCGACGGATCTCGCCGGATCCACGCTCACCTCGCGCAGCTCCAGCCTGGCGGTGACGTATGACGCGGCAACCGTGTCGCGGACCGTCATCCGCGGCGCCAAGGACGTACCCATCGCCGGGTTCACGTTCACTGCGCCGGCAAACACCGCGGCCACCGTCTCGAGCCTCACCCTGCAGGGCTATGGCGACGAAGAAGGCATTGGTGGCTTCCTTCCCGGCGGCGACGCGGATAACGGCACGCAGACGCTGGTGAAGGATGTCTTTCCTCGCGTCTGGTTGGCCGACTCCGCGGGCAAGCCGGTGACGCCCGTCACAAGCGTGCAACTCGATGGCCGCGTGACGTTTTCCGGACTCGGCATCGTCATCCAACCGGGCGCCGCCAAGACCCTGGTCATCCGCGGCGATTGCGACCGCGACGTCGACCTGGAGACGGCACCGAACCTCATCGCCTTCGATATCACCGATTCCTCCGTGGTCGTCACGGCGCAGGACGGCAACGGCGCCAAGCTCACCGCCCACGGCATCGAACCGAACGGGGGAGTGAAACCGCGGAACTACGTCACCATCAAGAAGAACGGCACTGCGGACATCTCCTGGGCGGGTGGCGGCGGGCAGGTGCTTGCCGGCACGGACGCCCTCTCCGGCACGCTCTACATCCAACCGAAGGACGACGCCTTCGTTCTGAAGACGGTGACCTTCACGCAGATCGGCGGCAAGGCGGCGTCCATCGGCTCGGCGCATCTTGAATACGTCGGCACGGACGGCAAGGCGGCGACGGCGACATCGGACTTCATCGGGAACGTCATCACGTTCACCGGCTTGAGTGCCGCGCTTCCCAAGGACGCGCACACCGGCGTGAAGCTCGTGCTCGGCATCCTTCCCCGAGGCGGGGGAGCGGTGTACGGCGAAACGGCCAAGCTGCGATTCGAGACGGCCGGTCCCTTCGAGATTGATTCCGTCACTGATGGCCGCCCGTACACCGCGAGCGACCTCGGTGGCACCGATTTCCGCGTCACGTCATCGAGCGACTCCACCGTGAGCGTCATCTTCTCCACGCTGACCGTGGCGCAGGCGACGGCGATTCCCGGCATCGCGTACCGCGACCCGCAAGCGCCGGTGCTGGACTTCACCATCGCCGCCGGCGATCAAGGCGGCATCCGCATCAAGAAGCTCACCTTCCAACTCACGCCGACCGATGCCGGCACCGCGGGTGCGGGCAACGACGCGCTGGAACGCTGGGCCGCGGTCAACGGCGATTTCCCGAACGACACCGGCGTCGCTGACCTGGTCTTCATCCCGCCGGCGGGAGGCACGAAGAGCGTCATCGGCGAAGACGGTTCCACGCGCATGTCGTACGGCATGCTGGTGGGCGGGACGCCGAGCACGGTGTCGTCCACGCTGCAATCCACGCAGGGACAATCCGCCACACTCACCTACGAGTTCGCCGACGGCAGCGAATACTCCATCGGCGCCGGTGGCAAGCTGCGTTTCCAGCTGCAGATGAACCTGGCCACGCTGAACGCGGACAGCGACCGCCAACTCACCGTCCAGCTCCTGGGTGGATCGGGCCTGCTCTGGACCGATATCCCGAGCGGCGCGTACGCGGCACGGAGCGACGCAGCGGGGACGCCACTCTCCACCACGGTCCTGGTGAGGAAATAGCCATCGAAAATCGCTGACGCAAAAAAGTATTCAACCGCGCTCGCCATGAAACGCGAGCGCGGTTTTCGCCTCTCGACGGTGAGGCCAAAAAATGCTATACTTATCTTCGATATGTTCTCTTCCAATGGCGACGGACAATTCGGCGGCTTCTCGTCGGGTGCAGGCGGCGCGAACGGCGCCGGCGGCCCGCCGCCGCTCGACGGCTTGTTCGAGTCCGCCTTCGAGGAATTGGACGATGAGATCATGGAGCGTCTCATCCTGGACGCCGCGGCGAAGGAAGACCGCAAGTACGAATTCCTGGACATCGGCCTGGCGTTCCATGAGAAATTGCGGAGTTGCTGACGCGCGAAAAACGGCCCATCGACGGGTCGTTTTTTCGTATCGCGCGCGCGTCATCCCGGCCCGACGAAAAGCCTTCCCCAAACCCCGCCGGATTGCTACCATTGCGGGGTTATATGGACCCGCGCTTCAAAGGAAAAATCCTGGTCATGGGCGTGGGCTACGTGGGCTCCGCCGTGTTCGTGTGGTTCAAGGAGCAGGGCCTCGAACCGCTCGCGTTCGATCCGCCCAAGGGCCTCGGCACGCCGGAAGATCTGGCGCGCGCCGAGATCGTCTTCCTTTGCGTCCCCACGCCGTATGACGACGCGCGCGGCGGATTCGACCTGTCCTTCGTGGAGAGCGCCATCGCCGCGCTGCCGGGAGGCAAGACCGTCGTCATCAAGTCCACCGTGCTTCCCGGGACCACGGACGAGATGCGCGCGAAGCATCCGCAGCACGTCTTCATGTTCAACCCGGAGTTCCTCCGGCAGGTGAGCGCGCATCGGGATTTCATCGAGCCGGACCGGCAGATCGTCGGCGCGCGCGCGGAAGACCGCACTGCGGCCGAGGAGATCATGGCGCTTCTTCCGGATGCGCCCGTGAAAAAAATCATGGCATCCAAGGAGGCGGAGATGGTGAAGTATTTCGGCAACTGCTTCCTGGCCACCAAGGTGGTGTTCGCTAACCAGCTGTATGATCTCTGCGCCGCCACCGGCATCTCCTACGACGCCGTCATGGAAGGCGCGGGCGCGGATCCGCGCATCGGCACCGGTCACTTGCAGGTGATGCACGAGGGTTACCGCGGCTATTCCGGCAGCTGCTTCCCCAAGGACATGCGCGCGCTCATCCAATTGGGCGATCGCGTGGGTGCGCCGCTGGAGCTGCTCAAGACCGTCGAGCGCCTCAATAACGAGACGCTGGCCAAGAATCCGCCGCGCGCCGCCGTGCAGGGAACGCAGGTGCAGCGGGACCTCGCGGTCGCGGAGGACCAATCGAGCGCGCAAGATACCGCGATCGCGCAAGAAAAGGCCCGCGCATCCGTCTCATAGTCATGGACCTGAAACGCCCACAATTCACGCTCGCCGTCGCGATGCTGGCACTCCTTGCCGCCGGCCCTGTTCTCGCCGCGCCGCGCGTTCCGAATGACACCTATTTCAACGAACAATGGTACCTCCCGTACATCGGCGCCACGGAAGCGTGGAACACCAGCCTCGGCACGGAAAGCGTGCCGATCGCGGTCATCGACTCGGGCGTGGACATCGATCATCCGGACATCAAGCCGAACGTCTGGCGCAACGCGGGGGAGATCGCAGGGAACGGCATCGACGATGACGGGAACGGGTACGTGGACGACGTCAACGGCTGGGATTTCGTTTCGGGCGACAACGATCCGCGTCCGGACACCACCGGCAATTTCACCGCGCTCGGCGCGAACCACGGCACGGTGAACGCGGGCGTGGCGGCGGCACGCGGCGACAACGGTCGCGGCATCTCCGGCGTGGCCTGGTCGGCGACCATCATGGCGTTGCGCGCACTCGATTCGCATGGCGAAGGCGAACCCGCGAACGTGGCGCGCGCCGTGGACTACGCCGTGAGGAACGGCGCCAAGGTCATCAACTTGAGTTTCGCCGGCTCCAACCAGAGTCCGGAACTGGCCGCCGCGCTGCGCCGCGCGTATGACGCCGGCGTCTTCATCGTGGCTGCCGCAGGCAACGCGCCGGACGGCGGCACCGCCACCGACCTGGATCAGAAGCAGCAATATCCCGTCTGCCTGGATCAGGGCTCCGACGAGAACTTCATCTACGGCGTGGCCGCCACGGACGACAAGGACGTGCGCGCGGATTTCTCCAACTACGGCGCCGGTTGCGTGGATGGCAGCGCGCCGGGCGTTCGCATCCTCTCCACGCAGGTGTATCAGCCGGGCAGCAAGTACTTCGGTTCCGCGTACGGCGGCTTCTATAACGGCACGTCCGTGGCCGCGCCCGTGGTGTCCGGCGTGGTGGCGCTCATGCGCGCGGTGGATCCGCGGCTCACGCCCAAGCAGATCACCAACATCCTGACCGCCACCGCGGTGAACGTGGACGGCAAGAACCCGCAGTTCTTCGGCAAGCTGGGACGCGGACGCATCAACGCCGCCGCCGCCGTGGCCGCCGCGCTTGCCGGCACCAAACCGCAGGTGGGCGCGCCGACGCCGACCACGGAAAGCATGCTGCCTTCGGGATACGCCGGGGGACTGATCGTCGCGGCGCCAGGCGCAGGACGTCCGCCGGACGTGCGGTTGTTCACGAAGGACGGCACGCTGGTGCGATCCTTCTCCGCGTTCCCTTCGTCGTTCAAGGGCGGCGTCTCGCTGGCCGTGGGGAACTTCGACAAGACCAAGCGGCAGACCATCGTCACCGGCGCCGGCCCGGGCGGCGCGCCGCAGGTCCGCATCTTCGATATCAACACGCGCGTCATCGGCGGCTTCATCGCGTACGGCGACGGCTTCAAGGGCGGCGTGTCCGTGGCGGCGGGTGACGTGGATGGCGATGGCAAGGATGAGATCATCACCGGCGCCGGGCCGGGCGGCGGTCCGCACGTGCGCGTCTTCACGGCGCGCGGCGTCCCGGTGGGCGGTTTCTTCGCCTTCGATGAGAAGCGTCGCGCCGGCATAGAAGTGCAGGCGGCGGACCTGGATGGCGACAGCAA
>JBEEJS010000019.1:0-3967 GCA_041169025.1 Candidatus Parcubacteria bacterium | reverse complement strand
GTGCTTCGCATGGCCGGTACCCCGGTGCGTGACGCCAAGGGCACGACCGACGGTGCGGTGGCGGTGTTCATGGACGTGACCCTGGAGCACGAGATGGCGCGCACGCAGTCCGATTTCGTGGCGTTCGCGGGCAAGCAGATCACCATTCCCTTGGAAGCGCTGGCGGCGGCGCTGGAGACGTTCGCGCGGGGCAACTACGGTCCGCTGTCTTCGCCGCAGGCGTACAGGATCAGGGAACTGGCGACCGAGGCTCGACGGATTCCGGTGCTGGTGAGGGATCTGCGGATGGTGAAGGATGAGTGATGCGCGGCGTGGCGCACGGATGCAATGCAAAACCGCCTGTCGAGGGACAGGCGGTTCTTCGTATCGCTGATGCGAGACGTCAGATGCGTCCGCTCATGTTCTTCAATTCGATTTGCGCGTACGCCCAGTCATTTTTGAGGGACAGGTCGTACACGACCGAGAGCAGGTGCGTGGACAGGTCGTTCTCCGGCATGACGATGCCGAGGAAGTCCTGCGTGCCCTTGGCGGGGCCGTCGACGTCGTCGATGTCGAGATCCGTCAGGAACGCGTCCGTGTCGTCGCCGAGCGTGTGCGCAAGGAGCGCGTGGAGCGGACTCTCGCCGCGCTTCACCGAGGGCGGCTTCAGCCAAGGGTGGCGCTCATACAAATCGTCGAGACGCTTCCTGCCTTTGGCGAATTCCGGGCCGGTCAGCGTGAAACGCTTGGAGCGGTTGACCTCGGCCCGCACGACTTCATGCAGGAACGGTTCGGCCTTCGGGGAGGACACGGTGAGGGCTTTGCCGCGGTAAATGCCCGGTTCCGGGTCCGCTTCCGCGGTGATGAGCGCGCCGTCCACGTATGGGCCGTAGCTGCCGTCCTTGTTCGGGACGGTCTGTGGCACGAGCAACGCCTGGATGAGGCGGGGGTCGGTGACGATGAAGACGTCCTGATCTTGGGGAATGACCTGCAATGACCAGCAGAGCGTGCGATTCACGTTCACGGGGGACTCCTGGGTGGATTGGCCGCGGTTTGCGGTTACGGAACGGTATCAGGAAAAGGGGTTATTGTCAATATTTTATGACATTTGTGGTGCGATCTTGAACTGCCAAAAACAATAACGCCCTCCGTGCTGGAGCGCGTTTTTGGTAGTCCCAAGGGGATTCGAACCCCTTGAGACTGTCCGCAGTTCTTCGCTCGGCTAAGCTCGTGACTCATAATCCGGCCTAATATGGCAATTCTCACGCGTTAGCGGGACCCACCTCAACTTGGCATCCGACATCACCTTTTGGGCACTCCGTGGGCACCGGGCTTGGGGAGGTGATACGATGATGCCATGAGCCGCGTATCAGCGGTTGTTGACAAAATAGTGCTAAACCACTACACTCGCGCCTATATGAAGAAAAAAGTCGCAATCATTGCGGTAGCCGTTGTCGGCGTCTCTGTCATTGCGTATTTGGCTTGGGGGCGCTTTCATGTGTCACCGAGCCCTGCTACCAATGTCAACGTCGCAACGGAACATGAGGCAGTGAAGAATCTTTCCATTGCCAGTGCCACGGCGGACCTGAAGGCATCTTGGCAAAGTTATGACGACGAGTCAGGAATCAGTGTCAGCTATCCATCGTACATGACCGCATCCGTGTATCGCAGAGAGACGGATTTACAACGGTTCCCGGGAGACCAACTCAAGGCGGAGTTCGCCATGGAGATTGGTGGTCCGTTATCGGAAGAAGGTGCGAAGCAACGACACACAATCGGCGGGCCAAGTACTACGACGGGCACAAGCTATCGGCTGTATTTCTATCGTGGCACCCATGCTGCTTCGGAGCTGGTGGGGCACTCCATGGATGACGTCGGTATATCGGATGCAGAGCGTCAAAAATATCCAGTTCAAACTATTTCGAGCAGAGAGTTGAAAATAAACGGCGCATCTTACCGTCTACTTGAGTCTTATTCAAAGTTCGCCGGACAGTTTATTGAGCTATCGGGAGTTACGGGGGAGTGGACTATATTCGTGCAAAGTCCACGTTACGGCTCAACGAATGCAGCACTGCCTGTTGATGATGAGACCTTGACCCTCATCACGAAAACCCTCAAATCAATCAAGATTCGTTAGTCATGCGCACAAGAGGGGAGAAGTCACCCCTCTTCCCGTCTCTGTTCAAGCCGGCTTGAATGTGGGCGGGAGGAATCGAACATTCTTCCACTACCAGAAAGAGGATACGTGGACAAACAAAGAAGATCATTAACAATCTTATCAACCCTCTTGGCCGTGTTCGGCGCCTCATGTGCGCTGGATATGTCCCCGCCGCCAGGTGTGGGATTGTCGCAGCAGGCGTTACTGTCTACGACGCGACCACTACCATTCCTTGCTGGTCAGCGCATTGGCATCGCACAAGGAAACAACGGCGTTCCTACGCATTCCGGCGCGCTGGCTTATGCCATAGATTTCGGTCTCAGCGGCGTGTCCGATCGCGGTCTACCTGTTGTGGCAACGAATGACGGTGTTGTGCTGTCGGTTAGTCCGGGCATCGTTGATGTCCGAAACGATAGTTGCGGGTTTGGCAATACGGTTGTGTATTGCTCCACCTACACCTCCGGTCCCTGTGAACGGGCCGGCCATCTCAGGGAAGTATTCGTCGCAAAAGGTGAATTCGTCCGCCGGGGACAAGTAATAGGCCTGCTGGGTGGTTCGGGTCGCGCTGACGCACCGCACCTGCACGATCAAATGCAAAGTACGTTTGATGGCATTTCGATCGGATCCGCCTATACATATCGCACTACGAAGACCGGCTCCATCGTAACGGGAACGTGGATTGATTCTGGAATACTGGGGCAGGAAGTCTGCTCAAGCACCCCGACCAATCCATGCGCCATATCTGACAACGAAGGCTTGATTGGCGCGAAGTCCGCACAATTCACCTCCGGTCAAATAGGTTCGACAGTCGATCCCCGCAGCGGCTTAGAGCCTCATGAAGGGTGGTCCGGATACGGCTGGTACGCTCAGTTCGCGGCGTGTGCTGACACCGACGGTGATTCAGAAACAACTTGCGATAACGAGACAGGCTATCGGAAAAACGCATATGTCCGTCGTTTTGCCGGAGGAAGCTTCGTCGATACGGCCATCGTATACGATGCACTGTCCGGAGCGACTGATGCCTATAGCGTCCGTGCGGGCTTCCTCAAGAACGCTCAAAATGGTTGGGATACGCTCGGTGGTCCGCCTTCTATCCTGGGAATGCCTCTCGAAGACGAGAGGTCTACGTCCTCGGGGTCGGAGCAAGGTTTCCAATGGGGGAAACTCCAGTGGAACTCCTCGACCGGTGCCGTGACCCGCGTGTCGTATGCGGCTAGTGTCGAAAATGGCAAGTCAGTCGGACCCGGTGTGTACTCGCCCGATGGCGTACGATCCGTGCATTACTGGAAACGTGGCGCGAGTTATCGTTTTGCTGACGCATGGCTCCGAAACGGCGGCAAGCCGCAGCTCGGCGAGCCTGCGTCAGACAACGGTGCGGACGCTGGAGCCCATAAATGGTCCGGTTCAAGGTTCATCGTCCAGAACTTCAAAGGAGGTTCGTTGGGGGATGCCGCGATCATGTACGATCCGGAAGTCGGAAAATACGCTGATACGTTCGGAAGCGTGCCGACGATGGGCTGGAACCGGGCGTACGTCATTCGTACGGGCTTCTGGAACTGGTATCGCTATAACAACGGTATCAGCGCCTTGAAAGCGCCCATATCGGATGAATACAACCAATCAGGTGGCTCGCGCCAGGATTTCCTATGCGGATATCTGGTCTGGAACAGCTCCACGAACGCCGTAACCATGACGGCGAGTGCTACCCCGGGTTGCTCCATCATGGAGTCCACACCGGTCGATGACACCTGTCATACGCCGAAACCGTCTGATCCCGGTCAAATCGGCTTGGATGTTGGTGGTGACGGGTCGCCCGCGCAACACATCATC
>JBEEJS010000018.1:0-4063 GCA_041169025.1 Candidatus Parcubacteria bacterium | reverse complement strand
TGCCCTTGTCCTTGCCGGCCATCACCTTCACGTTGTCGCCTTTTTTGATACGCATAGGTGTTGGCGTTAGACCACCTCAGGGGCGAGCGAAATGATCTTCGTGAAGCCCAGGCCGCGCAGTTCGCGCGCGATGGGGCCGAAGATGCGCGTGCCCTTCGGGTCCTTCGACTTGCGGTCGATGATGACGCCGGCGTTCTCGTCGAAACGGACGTACGTGCCGTCCTTGCGGCGCGTCTCCTTGCGGGTGCGGACGATGACGGCGTGCACGACCTCGGACTTCTTGACCGTGCCGTGGGGCACCGCGATCTTCACCGCGCAGGTCACGACGTCGCCGATGCCGGCGTGGCGCTTCTGGTAGCCGCCGAGGACGCGGATCACCTGGAGCTTCTTGGCCCCGGTGTTGTCCGCCACCTCGAGCATGGAACGATGTTGCAGCATATGCGTGCGGCTAGGCCTTGGTCACCTTGCCGGTCACGCGCCAGCGCTTGGTGCGGGAGTACGGCCGGGTCTCGACGAAGCGGACGACGTCGCCGGTGACGTACTCGCCCTTCTCGTCGTGGACGTGGAACTTGCTGGAAACGGCGTAGCGCTTCATGTACTTCTCGTTGAGGCGCGTGCGGCCCACGCGGACCGTCACCGTCTTCGCCATCTTCCCGTGGGAGACCACTTCCCCCTGGAAGACCTTGGCGCGGGCGGCGGCCTTCGCGGCGACCGGCGCGGCCTTCGTGACGTTCTTCTTCATAGGAGAGGATTAGGCTTCCTTGCGGGAGCGGCGGAGGGTGAGGACGCGGGCGATGGCCTTCTTGGCCTCGCGCACCTGGCGGACGTCCGTCAGGCGGCGGGCGGCGATGCGGAAGCGCAGGTCGCGCACCGTGTCGCGGAGCTCGGCGAGGAGCTTGTCCAGCTCCTGGTCGGTCTTGTCGCGGAGTTCTTTGATCTTCATATGGCGCGGGCTAGTGCTTCGTGACGAAGCGGCACTTCATCGGAAGCTTGTAGGCGGCGAGCTTCATCGCTTCGCGCGCCGTCTTCTCGTCGACGCCGTCCATTTCGAAGAGCACGGTGCCGGGGCGCACGACGGCGACGTAGTAGTCGACCGAACCCTTGCCGCCGCCCATCGTGGACTCGTTGCCGTGGTTGGTGACCGGCTTGTCGGGGAAGATGCGGATCCAGATCTTGCCGCCGCGCTTGATGAAGCGCGTCATGGCACGGCGCGAGGCCTCGATCTGGCGGGAGGTGATCCACGATCCCTCGAGCGCCTTGAGGCCGTAGCTGCCGAAGCTCACGTCGAGCTTGGTCGTGGCCACGCGGGCGCGGTCCGTGGAACGGCCCTTCTGCATCTTCCGGTATTTTACTTTGGAGGGTAACAGCATATGCGTGCGGGATTACGCGCGGGGCTTGGCCGGCGCGGGGCGCGCGGCTGCCGGACGCGGTGCGGAGCTGCCGGTGCCCGTCGGGCGCGAGGCCGGACGTGCCGCCGGAGCGGCGGCGGATGCCGGCTGCGATGCCGCGAGGCGGTTCTTGTCGGCGTCGAAAATCTCGCCGCGGTAGATCCAGACCTTCACGCCGATCGTGCCGAAAATGGTGCGGGCGAAATCGGACGCGAAGTTGATGTCGGCGCGCAGGTTCTGCAGCGGGACGCTGCCCCAGGAGAGCTTCTCCTCGCGCGCGATTTCCGCGCCGTTGAGTCGGCCCTTCATCTGCAGCTTGACGCCCTTGGCGCCGGCCTTCTGCACGCGCTCAAGATGGGTCTTGAGGATGCGGCGGAACGCCATGCGCTTCTCGGTGTCGGCGATCATGGACTGGATGACGACGTTGGCGGAGAGCGACGGGTTGCCGACCTCGATGATGTTGAGGTTCATGGCCACCTTGTCCTTCTTGCCGCCGCGGCCGATGGCCTTGAGGATCTCCTTCTTGAGGTCCTCCGCGCCGGTGCCGCCACGACCGATGACCATGCCCGGCTTGGCCGAGTGGATGGTGACGGTGATGGCGCGCGTGGTGCGCTCGACTTCGATCCGGTCGACGGACGCCTCCTTCAGCTTCTTCTTGAGGAAGTCCTTGATCTTGGTGTCCTCTTCGAGGAGGGCGGCGAAGTCACGCTTGTTGGCGAACCAGGTGGAACCCCAGTTGTAGATGACGCCAGTGCGGAAAATGCGGGGGTGTACTTTCTGTCCCATATGCTATGCGGCTTAGGCCTTTGCCTTCTTATCAGCCGTCTGCGCTGCGGCCTTCTTAGCGGCGGGCTTCTTGGTCTTCGGGGCCTTTTCCTCGGAGGCACCCTCGGCCTTCACGGCCGCCGCAGCCACGGCGCTCTTCGCGCCCGCACCGAGCGTCTTGCGCTCCGCGAGGGTCACGTTGATGTGGCACATGTGCTTCTTGATCTCCGCGGCGCGACCGAAGGCGCGAGGGCGGAAACGCTTCAGCGACGGACCGATGTCCACCGTGATCTTGCTGATGTAGAGGTTGGCCGGGTCCAGCTTGTTGTTGTGGACCGCGTTGGCGGTGCACGACTGGACGAGCTTCAGCACGGGGCGTGCCGCGGCCTTGCGGTAGAAACGGAGCTGGTGGATGGCCTTATCCAGGTCCATGCCACGAATCAGGCCCGCCACGAGGCGGACTTTGCGCGCGGACATGCGGATATAGCGGGCGTGAGCGGTAACTTCCATAGGATGGCGCGTTACTTCTTACCGGCCGGTGCCTTGGCGGCAGCCGGAGCGGCGGTTTCAGCCTTCTTCACTTCCAGTTCCTTCTGCATCTTTCCGCCGTGGCGCACGAACTTGCGCGTCGGGGAGAACTCGCCCAGCTTGTGGCCGACCATGTTCTCGACGACCGTCACGGGGATGTGCATCTTGCCGTTGTAGACGCCGATGGTGAATCCGAGCATCTCCGGCGTGATCGTGGCCCAGCGGGACCAGGTCTTGATGACCGTCTTATCACCCGTCTTCAGCTTGGAGATCTTCTTGAGGAGTTTCGGATCCACTGCGGGACCCTTCTTGAGAGATCGAGACATAGGCGATTATTTACGGCGTTTCACGATCAGCTTGCTCGACGCCTTCTTCACGTCGCGGGTCTTCACGCCGAGCGCGTGCTTGCCCCACTTGGTCTTCGGATACTTGAGACCGATCGGGTGCTTACCTTCACCACCACCATGCGGGTGGTCGACCGGGTTCATGACCTTACCGCGAACGCTCGGGCGGAAACCGCGGTGACGGGTGCGGCCTGCCTTGCCCCAGCGGATGAGGCGGTGGTCGGAGTTGCCGACGACGCCGATCGTGGCCATGCAGCTCTTGTGGAACATGCGGACCTCGCCGGAGGGAAGCTTGAGCTGCGCGTACTCGCCTTCGAGCGCCATGTACTCCGCGCCGAGGCCTGCGCCGCGCGCGACCATGCCGCCGGTACCGGGCATGAGCTCGATGTTGTGGACGGTGACGCCGACCGGGATCTTCTCGAGCGGCATGCGGTTGCCCGGCTTGATCTCGATGAGGTTCTTGGACGAAAGGACTTCGTCACCCACGGTCAGGCCGTTCGGGACGACCATGTAGCGCTTCTCGCCATCCTTGTAGTTCAGGAGCGCGATGCGCGAACCGCGTGCCGGGTCGTACTCGATGGTGGCGACCTTGGCCGGGATATCGAACTTGTCCATCTTGAAATCCACGATGCGGATGAACCGCTTCGCGCCGCCGCCACGGTGGCGAACGGTCATCTTGCCCTGGTTGTTGCGGCCGGAAATGCGGCTCTTCGAGGTGATGAGCGTCTTCTCCGGTTCGTTGGTGGTGATGTCTTCGAAGGCGTCGACGCTCGAGATGCGGCGGGCCTTGGTCACCGGCCTGTAAATCTTGATCGGCATAGGCGTGCGGTTATTCCATCACGGCGATCGCGTCGCCCTTCTTCAGGGTCACGATGGCCTTCTTCACGTCCTTTTCCTTGCCGCTGTAGCGGCCGAAGCGGACGTTCTTTCCGAGCTGCACGATCATGCGGACGGAGGTCGGCTTCACGCCGTACAGGTCGCGCACGGCCTGGGCGACGGACACCTTGGTGGCGTCCTTCGCGACGAGGAACGCGTACT
>JBEEJS010000017.1:0-4942 GCA_041169025.1 Candidatus Parcubacteria bacterium | reverse complement strand
ACCCCCGACACCCACCAGTCACTGCTATCCACACCCTTCTCCACCGTTCGTCCACTTTTCCGCGTTTTTACCCGTTGAACCTTCTTGGGGCGGACGGTACAGTAGCGTTGGCAAAGACCATGCTCGCCGCACCCTCCCGCCGCATATGGCTGACGCAATGCGCATCCCTCCGCAGAACCTGGAAGCCGAGCAATCCCTGCTCGGGTCTCTTCTTATCGACAAGGATGCCATCATGCGCGTCGGTGACATCGTCCGCGTGGAGGATTTCTACCGCCAGGCGCACGCCGACATCTACGAGGCCATCATGGACCTCACCACGCGGCGCGAACCGGTGGACTTGCTTTCGCTCGGCAACCGCCTCACGGAAAAAGGAAAGCTGGAGTCCATCGGCGGACGCGCGTACCTCATGGAGCTCACCACCACCGTTCCCACGGCGGCGCACGTCGCCAACTACGCGCAGATCGTCCGCAAGAAGGCCACGCTGCGCGGCCTGCTCGCCGCCGCCACGGACATCACGCGCATCGGTTTCGAGAACGACGATGAAGAACTGGACGCCATCCTTGAATCCGCGGAGAAATCGCTCTTCAAGGTGTCGCAGGCCGGCATGTCGGCCAACTTCGTGCATATCAAGGACACGCTCAACTCCGCCTTCGAACGCATCGACGAACTCTCGCGAGAGAAAGGCAAGCTGCGCGGCATCCCCACCGGCTACACGGACCTGGACAACCTCACCTCCGGCCTGCAGCGCTCGGACCTCATCATCCTCGCCGCGCGTCCGTCGGTGGGAAAGACGGCGTTCGCGCTCGACATCGCCCGCCAAGCGGCCGTGAAGCACAAGGCTTCCGTGGGGATTTTCTCCTTGGAAATGTCCAAGGACCAGCTGGTTGATCGTATGCTTTCGTCGGAGTCCGGCGTGGACCTTGGCAAGATCCGGCGCGGCCAGTTGTCCGATACCGGCGATCAGATGAGCGACTTCGCCCGCATCGGCCACGCGCTCGGCGTGCTCTCGGAAGCGAAGATCTTCATCGACGACACCGCGTCCCTCAACATCACCGCCGTCCGCACCAAGGCGCGCCGCCTGCAGATGGATCACGGCCTGGACCTGCTCATCGTGGACTACCTCCAGCTGATGGAATCGCGCAGCGGCAGCAAGAACAGCGACAACCGCGTGCAGGAGGTGTCGGAAATCTCGCGCGGCCTCAAGACGCTGGCGCGCGAACTGAACGTGCCGGTCATCGCGCTCTCGCAGCTGTCGCGTGGCGCGGAAAACATCAAGCCGGCCATCCCCCGCCTGTCGCACCTGCGCGAATCGGGCGCCATCGAACAGGACGCGGACATCGTCATGTTCATCTACCGCAAGGCGCGCGACAGCAACTACCGGCCGGAAGAGCTCACCATGGAAGAGAAGCACCTGGCGGAGATCCACATCGCCAAGCATCGTAACGGACCGGTAGGCGAAGTGAAGCTGTTCTACGACGAAGCGCACGTCTCCTTCAAGAACCTGGCCAACCGCCCGCAGACGCAGTTCACGCCCATGCAGGCAGCGAGCGGTTCCAACGCCATGCCGCGCTCGCCGGCGATGGCCGCGGCCGGCGCGACTCCGGTGGGTGCCACGCCCGTTGGCGCGACGCCCGTAGCACCGGGCCCGAAGGCAGCTGACGGCGGACCCGCGTTCTAACGTCTTTCCCCCTTTTTACCTTTCATCCTTTCTCCCTCTCCATATGTTCGAGAAACTCAAGCAGTTCAAAGACCTCCGCGACAAGGCCAAGACCATCCAGACCGCGCTCGCCACGGAAAAAGTGGAAGGCAGTGGCAGCTGGGGCAAGGTGAAGATCGAGATGGACGGCAACATGTCCGTGCTCGCCGTGACCGTGGACCCCACCATGCTCGCCGCGGCGGAACTGACCAAGCTGCAGGACGGCATCAAGGAAGCGGTGAACGACGCCACCAAGAAGGCGCAGCAGAAGGCGATGACGAAGATGCGGGAGATGGGCGGGCTGGACGGGATCGGGGCGTAAACGGCGATGCCGAAGTTTCCCAAAACCATCGAAGACCTGATCGTCCAACTCGGGACGCTCCCAGGCGTTGGACCCAAGACCGCCGAGCGGTACGCTTTTGCGCTGCTCAAACGCGGCCGCATGGATCGTGAGCGGCTGGCAGCGGCCATCATCGCGCCGGACAGCAACCTCACCGCCTGCACCACCTGCCGCAACTACACGGAGAGCGACCCCTGCGCCATCTGCACCGACCCCAAGCGCGACCGCGATCTGGTCTGCGTGGTGGCCACGGAGCAGGACCTTCTCGCCATCGAATCCACGGCGGAATACCGCGGCCTGTACCACGTGCTCGGTGGCCTCCTCTCCCCCGCCGACGGCGTCACGCCGCGCGAACTCACGGTGCGCGAGCTCGAGGAACGCGTGCGCTCGGCGCCGCCGCGCGAGATCATCTTCGCGCTCGACCCCACAGTGGAAGGCGAATCCACCACGCTGTACCTCACGCGCATGCTGGCGCCGCACGCCGCTGGCGCGGGCGCCACCAAGATGACGCGCCTGGCGCGCGGCCTCCCCATCGGCAGCGAGGTCGGCTACGCGGACGAAGTGACGCTCTCCGATGCCATCGCGGGCCGGCGGGAAGTGGCCGCACCGCGCGGGACCGCGGCAGCACTTGGTGCGGCAGCGGAAGCGGAACGGGCGGCGGAGAACGTGCCGTTCTAGGACGCGCCGCGCCGACGAGCGCCTGGCGGCGAGAACGCCGCACCCGCGCGCATGCAACGCAAGAAAAAGACCGGTCCCAAGCGGGCCGGTCTTTCGATAGCATCAATCGTTCTCAATGAGGATCGCCGCCGCCTCGCACGTGCCGGACAAGGTCTCCCGCAAAGGGATGTTCGGCGCTTTCCGCGCCAGCGTATGCCGCACGTACTTGGCTCCGGTGTACCCGGCCTCGATGCCGACGACGACGCGCGTCCCACCAAGCCGATGCAACGTCACCGCCTCGCCGAGCTCAAACCGCGTGGTCTGCGCGTACGCCCGCTCGCAACTGTGCTGAAACTCGCGCGCCAGCCAGAACAGGATGACGCCCTGCCCCGCGGCGAGCGCGAGATACCGGTGCTCCCAATCCACCTGCTCCGCGTACTGTTCCGTACCGAAATCGCCGAAGGTGCGCTGCGGCCGGCGCGGCGACGCCACGTGCACGCTTGGCACCCGCGCGCGCAGCATGCGCTTGGCGTCCTCCTGCCAATCCGCCGCGCCCTGGATGGGGCCGGCAAGGAAGATGAGCGGTCCGATGCAATCGACGATGTCCGGTGCCGTGAAATGGATCCCTACGGTCATGCGCACTCCTTCGTTGGACGTCCGTGCCCGAACCCTAGCGAATACGGCCCGGCAACGCAATGACCGGCCCCCTGCAGGAGGCCGGTCTTGGATCAGTTCTTCTCCGGATACGCCAACGCGGTGCCGGTCACTTCGACGATGCGACGCCGAGCCGGTTTTCCGCGACCTCACGCAGCGCTGACTCGAACTCGTCATCGTTGCGGAGTTGATCGAGCTCATCGAGCAGATCCGCCTGCTTGCCGCCCTCGTCGCACAGCAGCGAGAACAACTGCGAGGCCTGTCGTGCGATGAGATCGTCCAGGAGCTCCGGGAACACCGTCACGGCCTCGGGAAGCACGAACCCGTTCGCCTTCGCGACCTCCGCGAGCATCTCCACTCCTCGGACGATGTGCGGCTGCAGCTGGTCCAAGCCGTAGAGCGTCAAGGCGGACACGCCCACGCTGGCCTTGATCGACTTGAGTTCCTTGAGGTGACCACCCAGGTCGAAAGCCTCCGCTGCCGCCACCTTTGGTTTCACGCCGGAAGCCTTGCCGTTGCCTGTCGTCTCGGTCTGTGTCGTCGTCATGTTTCCGCTCCTGTGTTGCCGCACGCACATGCATGCAGGTGGACCGGATACTGCCATACTCGCCGATGGTTGTCAATCGGGTCGGGCACTCGCGAGAGACCAAAGTCGCCGCAAACGAAAACCGGCCCCCTCAGGGACCGGTCTCCACGTTACGCCTTGATCTCACCGATGGTGATCTCGGTGAACGGCTGGCGGTGGCCGTTGCGGCGCTTGTAGCGGGTCTTGGCGTGGTACTTGATGATGAGGATCTTCTTGCCCTTGCCGGTCTCTCCGACCGTGGCAGCGACGGAAGCGCCCTTCACCGTGGGAGTACCGATCTTGGCGCCGGTGCCGTCCTCGTTCATGACCAGGATCGGTTCGAGCGAGAGGACCTTGCCATCAAGGAAGGTACCGTCTTCGTTCTCCATTTTTTCGACGCGAAGCACGTCCCCGGACTTGACCAGGTACTGCTTACCGCCGGCGCGAATGACTGCGAGATTGGCCATATGAGTGGAAAAACGCCCTATGCGGCGTATGAAGTAAGGAGAGTATACGGATAAGGCGGTTTGGTGTCAATACCGCTTTGCCTCCCGAAATACCGCCTTAAAATGAGCAGTTCTCCCCTCAACGACCAAGCTCCACCGGCATCCCCAGCTTCAACCCATGCGCCCGTGCGAACCCCGCGTTCACTTCCAGCACCCTGTCCGCCGGGGCGACCGGGCGGTACAACGGCAGATCTTTTTGGCCAGGCGCAGGCGCCGGTACATCAGGCGTGATATCCACGATCTTGCCATCACCGATCCAGATGAGATCCAACGGGAAAAGCATCTCTTTCATCCAGAACACGTACCGGTCAGGCGCTTCGAAGACGAAGAACATCCCCTCGTCCGCCGCGAGCGGTTTGTGACCGGAGAGGCCGTGCTCACGAAGCGCATCGGTGTTCGCGATCTCCACGCGCACCGCGACGTCGTCACCGATACGCACGATCCCTCGCCTCGCCGCGGATTGATGCCAGGCGAGTGCCGCGCCGGTGATGACCATGAACAGCATCACTGACGCGAAAAAGCCG
>JBEEJS010000016.1:0-9824 GCA_041169025.1 Candidatus Parcubacteria bacterium | reverse complement strand
GCGTACCGGAGCATGGTTCGCGGCATGGTCTTGTACCGCGGTGCGAGATACCGCACCAACGCGGCATGATCCTTCTTGCCCGCTTCGCGCAGCATCCAGCCGACGGCCTTGTGGATGAGGTCATGCTCGTCGCGCATCAGGATGTCGGCGATGCGAAAGGTTTCTTTCAGGCGACCGTCCTTGATGAGCGCCAGCGTCGCGACGATGGCGATGCGTTTGCGCCAGAGGCTCTTGGAGCGCGCGAGCTTGGTGAGGACTGACGCGCGTGCTCCGCCGAGCGCGACGTGCATGCCGACGATGTACGGCGCGGAGAGATCCACCAGATCCCAGTTATTGGCGCTGTCGGCGTGCGACAGGTAAAAATCGAACGTCTCTTTTCGCGTGGACGCGTTGCCGTGCGTGAAACGGTCCACCAGGAGCAGCAGGCCGATCAACCGTTCCTCGTGGAACTTCGATGCCAGTGCGCGGCGGATATCCGCGAGCCGGAGTCCGCGATACTTGCCGGCGATGCGCCGGCATGTGGGCATATCGAGCCCCAGGAAGACGTCCCCCTCGCCATATTGGCCTGGGCCAGTCTTGAAAAACCTCGCGAGAAGGACGGCATAGGAAGGGCGGGCAGCGGCGCGAATTTCAGCATGAAGAAAAACGAGCGAAGGAACGTCTCTAGCGGAAAGAATGCCCATACGCCCGCACTGTACCACCTGGACCTAAGGGCGCAAAGCACCTTAAAATGTCAGTTGATGTTGACAAATTAGCGTATCCGTGCTAACCTCAACGCAAGACATTCCCACCTACAGCGGAGGCTGAAGTGAACGATTTCGAATGCAAACGGAACGGCAACAAGAAACGCGAAACACGGATGGAACGATTCGCCACCGATCTGCGGTGCGCGATGCTCACCGGCGACATCGATGACACGGAGCTTTGCGACGCATTCCTCTCGCTCGCCCTGGGTGGCGGTGACAAGGTGGCGGTCGCGGGGCTGCGCGCCTCCATCCAACGCATCCGCCCCGAAGTGGCTGCGGCGATCACCAAGGCGGAAGACGCGATCATCATCTTCATCGCTTGCATCCGGTCGGCGGACGTGAACGACGCGCGACTCGAGGAGTACTACGATACGCTTTCCTCGCACGGCGTCCCGGCGAGCGAATGCCATCGCCTGCACTCCGTCATGCACGCGCTTCGCCCCGCGGTCGCCCGGCGCATCGAGCGCCGTGCGGACGCGGTAGGGCTCTGCGCCTGACTCGAACGAACGCCGGACAGGGTTTCCTGTCCGGCGTTTCATGTTATTGCGCGGCGCTTACGCGGTTTCCAGGATGATTCGTTTCTCGAACGTCCCGCGTTCCTCCGCCTTCTTCGCTTTTTCCTCGGCGATTTCCTGCGCAGTGATGCCAAGATTCGCGGCATATGCATCCAGCACTTCCAGCACGTCCGCGAACTCCCCGGCATTCTCGTCTTTCAGCAGTTCTTCCACTTCCTCGCGGAGCTTCTCCCGCAGTTTCTCGCAATATTCCGCAGCATCGGCCACATGGAAAGTCACCGCCTCGCCTTTGGCGCGGATGCGATCGGGGATGTTGTCGCGGACGAGCTTGTCGTAGCGCATAGGAATCATTTCTTCACGTACGTCCACGCCTCCACCCCGCTCCGCAACCGCACCGTCACCCGGTCGTACTCCTCACCTTCATACGCATCAGCCGCCGCAAGGTCGCCAAAGGTGAAATCCAGGACGCGACCTTCAATGGATGCGCCTGCGCGCGGCACCGCGGCGAGGTAGGTTTCCCCGTCAGTAGTGACCGAATCCGTGTGGTACCCGTCGAGCGTATCTGCGGCTCCGGTGATGACGCGCCCGAAGAGGCGCTCCTGCACCGAGGGGTCGTTCAGCGTGCCGTAGGCGAAAAGCTTGAACATATCGGGGATATCGTAGCATGACCGCGCCGTGACCGCACACGGCTCGCGAGAAAAAGGCCCCCGTCCATCAGGACGGGGGCCGCGGGTCACTTGAGCGTCTTCACTCGCGCCTCGAACGCCTCGCAGATGTATTCGAGGCCGAGCAGCACGACTTCGTTGATGGGCATCGTTGTGGTGTCGATCCAGCGCATCTTGGGGTCGTTCGCGCCCTTGAAGCGGTCGTACACCGTCTGGTGGATGTCGAGCAGCGTTTCCAGCGTGCCCGTGTTCATGGTCTCCCCTTCCCGTTTGGAGATGGTGGAGGAGACTTCGCGGGCGAGCGCGACGGCGGGGTCAGCGACGAAGCAGAGGTGCAGGTCGAACTTGTCGCGGAGCAGCGGTTGCAGCGCGTAGTCCTCGCCGATCTTGCGCTCGTGCTTGGAAATCTTGCCCTTGCGGGTCCAATACTCCAGCCACGTCACGTGATCGAAGATGGCGCGTTCCAGCAGGATCGCCTCGAAGAGGCTTTCGTGTAACATGTACATGTTCCGCATGCTGTACCAGAACGTCTCGAAGTTGAAGAGCGGCGTGCGGCCGTACGGCACGGGCACCATCTCCGGCCCCTCGGGCGGTGCGAAGATGAGCCACTCCTCGCGCTTGAGGAAGTGTTCCACGCCGTTGTTGAAGGTGGTCTTGTACGACTTGGGGAGTCCGAAACTCTCCACGAAGAACGGGCGGATCCGCGGATCCAACCGACGCGCCTTCCGGAACGCCGACTGGCATTTCGCGAAACGAAGGTACAGATCTTTGGTGCGTTCCATGGCGGAGCCTCTTTCTTGGTCTCAAGGTGCTGGCTGCATGATACACATGCGGCCGGATACTTGCCTGTGGATATCGTGCGGGCGAGTCAACGACTGTTGACAGGGGCGCACACACATGGTACTCAATACTTGGAGGCAACAATGAAACGCACCAACGAGACCTACGAAGTCGAGATCGCCTCACCGCTCCTCAGGCCAGGAATCACCATCAGGACGCGCGTGAGCAAGAAATACCTTTCGGCGACCGTGAAGGAACTGCTCGACATCGTTCGGGAAATCAATGTCGCGGAGGACAAGTGCCCTACACCTTGAAACCTGACCAGTGGGACGTCAAGACGCCCAACGAAAGAATCACCGCGCCGTTCACCCCGGCACAGATGGAAGCGATTGCCAATTGGCAACGCTGGAGCGCTTGCCGCTCGACATGTCCGGTGCACCCTGACCTCGCCGACATGACCGTTTCGTCCGATGGCATCCGCTGCACGGCGGAAGGATGCGCGCACGTGAAGGACTGGGCGTACGCCTTCATACTGAAGGTGAAATACTGCACCGCCGATGCACGCAGCAGATACGTGCCAGGCGAACCGACGGAGGATTGGATCCACGCGAATGCGACGCAGACCGATACCGACGACACCACCAGGTTCATCCCGTTCCATTGCCCGAACTGCGGTCTCCGTTTCGAGATCGATTGCGAATGATGCCGAAAGACCCGCGCTTGCGGGTCTTTTTTTCATGACCGTGCCGCACGCCGCAGCACGGAGAATTTCATAGCGCTACGCCCCATGGCACTTCTTATACTTCTTCCCCGACCCGCAAGGGCACGGCTCGTTCCGTCCCACCTTCCCCATGTCCAGCTCGTCCGCGGTCACCGGCTCTGACACCGCCACGCTCTCCCCCGCCGGCGCGGATTGCGCGGGCGCGGTCTTGGCGGGGGCGCTCAGCGTCACGCCGGCGCGTTCAATCAACGATTTTTCCTGCACGGGCGGCGTCCGTTCCGCCCGGATCTTGAACACGGAGTACACCACCTGCTTGATGATGGCCTGGTTCAGCTCGCCGAACATGCGGAAAGCCTCGCGCTTGTACTCCACCAGCGGATCGCGCTGGCCGTAGCCCTGCAGGCCGATGCCGGTGCGCAGGTGCTCGATGGCGTCCAGATGCTCCACCCAAAGCATGTCGATGGCGCGCAGGCAGATGCCGCGCATGATGTCCGCGAATGCCGTGCGGTCGCCACCCAAAGACGCCAGGAGTTCCTTTTCAAGAGCGTCCCAGGCGCGGTCCGCCAGGGCAAGGAGGTAATCAATGATATGCGTCCGCGATTCCGCATCGCGCAGCTTGTCGCCAGCGCTCTGGCGGATGTGGAGCAACTCCTTCCGGTCCGTCTCGGACACCGGGAAGATGGTGCCGGCCACTTCGTAGATTTCCTTCAGATCCCACGACCCTTCGTCGTCGGACATGGTGTGGAAGCGCACCAGGCGCTCCACCTCGTCCTCCACCATGCCGAGGATGGCGGTCTTGATCTTGGCAGCATCGTCCGCGCCCAGCGCCAAAAGCTCCGCGCGCTTGCGGTAGATGACTTCGCGGTGCTTGTTCAGGACGTCATCGTACTCCAAGAGGTGCTTGCGCACGTCGAAGTGATGGCCTTCCACCTTCTGCTGCGCGCTCTCGATGGATTTCGATACCATGCCGTTCTCGATCGGCATGTCGTCGGGCAGTCCCAGCGAATCCATCATGCCGCGAAGTTTCTTCTGACGGTCCTCACCGGCGAAGATGCGCACCAAATCGTCCTCCAAAGAAAGGAAGAACTGCGTCACGCCCGGATCGCCCTGGCGTCCGCTGCGGCCGCGCAGCTGGTTGTCGATGCGGCGCGATTCGTGGCGCTCGGTGCCGATGACCATGAGGCCGCCGAGTTCGCGCACGCGGTCAGCCTCGCCCGGCGCGGGCGGGTTGCCGCCCAGGATGATGTCGACGCCGCGGCCGGCCATGTTGGTGGCGATGGTCACCGCGCCCAGCCGTCCGGCTTGCGCGATCACCTCACCTTCGCGCTCGTGGTTCTTGGCGTCGAGGCGCTCGTGGGGCACGCCTTCGCGGCGCAGCAAGATGCTCAAGGTCTCGTTCTTCTCCGGCGAGATGGTGCCGACGAGCACCGGTTGGCCGGCGTCATATCGCTTCTTGATTTCGGCGACGACGGCGGCGTACTTGCCCTCCTCGCCCTTGTACACCTTGTCGGTGCTGTCGATGCGCCGCGAGTCGCGGTTCGGCGGCATCACGACCACTTCAAGCTTGTAGATCTTGGAAAATTCCTCCGCTTCCGTGGCGGCGGTACCGGTCATGCCGGAAAGCTTGCCATACAGGCGGAACAGGTTCTGAAAGGTGACGGTGGCGAGCGTCTGGCTCTCGCGCTGCACCTTCACGCCCTCCTTGGCTTCTATCGCTTGATGCAATCTCTCGGAATACCGGCGGCCGTTCATGAGGCGGCCGGTGAACTCGTCGATGATGATGACTTCGCCGTCCTTCACCACGTAATCCTTGTCGCGCTTGTACAGCGCCATGGCGCGGAGCGCGGGCTCCACGTACATGATATCGGCGCTGCCGCCGGCGTAGATGTTCTCCACGCCGAGGAGCTTTTCGATCTTGGTGATGCCGTCCTCGGTGAGCGAGGCGGCGCGCATCTTCTCATCCACGTTGTAGTCCACGTCCGGCGTGAGGCGGCGCGCGATGTCCGCGTACTTTGCGTACATCTCGCTCTCGTCCTGCGACGGCGCGGAGATGATGAGCGGCGTGCGCGCTTCGTCGATCAGGATGGAATCGACCTCGTCGATGATGGCGAAATTGAGCGGCACGCGTTGCACGCGCTGCTCCGGGCGGATGACCATGTTGTCGCGCAGGAAATCGAAACCGAATTCGTTGTTGGTGCCGTAGGTGATGTCCGCGAGGTAGGCCTCGTTGCGGCGCACCGGGCGCATGAAATCCATCTGCACCTTGAAGGAGCCGGTCTCGTCGCGCTTCTTGTCGGTCACGCCGCCTTCTTCCTTGGCGGATGCGCCCAGGAGTTCCTTCTCGCCGAGTTCTTCCGGAAGCGGTTCCGGCGCTTTCCATGCGGCGTCATACAAGTACGCGGCATCATGGTTGATGCAGCCCAGCGTCAGGCCGAGCGCGTCATACACTTGGCCCATCCAAGCGGCGTCGCGGCGGGCAAGGTAGTCGTTCACCGTTACGAGATGAACGCCCTTGCCCGACAGGGCGTTAAGATAGGCGGCGAGCGTGGCGGTGAGCGTCTTGCCTTCGCCGGTGCGCATCTCCGCGATCTGGCCGCGGTGCAGCACCATGCCACCCATGAGCTGCACGTCGTAGTGGCGCTGGCCGAGCGTGCGCTTGGCGGCCTCGCGGCAGAGGGCGAAGGCTTCGGGGAGGATGGCGTCCAGGGATTCGCCTCCTTGGGCGCGGGCTTTGAGCGCCAAACTCGCCTCCCGGAGTTCCGGGGGCGTCATGGAGGCGTAGCGCGGCTCCAGGGCGGTGATGGCGTCCGCCTGGGCGCGGAGTTCGTCCACCACGCGCTGGTTGGGGTCGCCGAAGATGCTGGAAAGGAAGGACATATGCTGGGTAATACGGCGCGGCAGCCTTAGATATGACGAAAAGCCGGGCCTTCGGGGTCCGGCTTAGTATGCGGTTTTGGCGGGCATACGTCCATACTCTCCACAAAAGAAAAACCCGCGGCGCAAAAACGCTCGCGGGAGGCAGGAAGGTGTGCCCAGACCGTATGGTTCAGCTCGCCAGAGCGAGCGCTTCGGGGAAGGTGCACTCGCCGGTGAGCGTCAGCTGCAGCGCAGCAAGTACGTCGTGCAACGGTATCGCCGTGGCAAGCTCGATGTCGCTCTCGGTGATGCCGCCCGCGACCAGCAGCGCCAGCTTCACCGCGCTCTGGCCGAGGAAGATGGGTGCGCCCAAGTCCAGATAGAGCGGGATGCCCTCTTGGCTCCCAAGTTGGCTCCCAAGCACCACGTGCGCTTCAGCTACCGCGCCGGCAGCAACGGCGCCTGCTCGTGCGGCTCTCACCTCGGAATGAGCGATGGCAATCGTCAGCAGTGGCCGCATCAGTGCCGCCGGACCGCTGAAGACGCTGGTGTCGAGGCAGCTCATGAGCCGCGTCTCGACCGTGATCGACGCGACGTCGCCGTCGGTCGAGATGTCCGTGCAGATGCCACCGAAGCGGAGCTCGCACGACACGAGCAACTCTAACGCCCGCGGCACATCGCACTCCTGGGTGAAGGGGTACGACTCTCCGTCCTTGATCCGATTCGAATGAACGATGATCATCTATTCTCCTTTTTTGCGTTCGACTAGTGAAATCCAAGCCCGTCGATACTCCGACGGGTTTAACCTGGTGGTATCGTAGCACGTTTTCATGCTTTTGTCAATTATTTTTGACACAATATGCGTAGTTTTTTGGCTTGGTTGATATAAAAAAATCCGATAATTGGCTTATCGGACCTTTTATTGCGCCTATGAGGCTGTTTTACGCCCGCTTCCCCGCTCCGCCGCGCTTCCGTTTATCGTCCCGCGTCCCCTTGTACTTCCGGATCTGCTCCTCGGCCTCCCGCTTGGCGGCCGTGATGGCGGTGTACAGGTCGTCGGTCTCGGCTTCCGCGTAGACCAGCGAGCCCGGAAGGCGCACGTGGATCTCGGCGCGGAAGACGTCGCCCTTCTTGTGATGACGGGTGGACTTCGCGACTTCCATTTCGCCGGTGACGGACGTGCCGAATCGCTTCACCTTCGTGTCGAGCCCTTTCATGGCTTTCTCCACGGCGGCGCGGATGGCAGGAGTGAGGGTGATGGTCTTGGCTTTCAGATCGTAATGCATATGCGGTGCGGGGGTTAGGTGTCCTCTGCCATCATGATACGCCGCGTGCGGGAGAAGCTCAACCACCATCAGAATCCCACGTATTCCACTTCTTCCGTAAGCTGCACCACCCCATCCGTCATGTTCCGCACTTTCGTCTTGATGGCGGCGGTGAGCTGTACGACTTCATCGGCGCTGGCCTTGCCATCGGTGACGAAGAAGTTGCCGTGCTTGTCCGACACGCGCACGTGTCCCACGGCGAAACCCTTGAGCCCGGCGCGGTCGATGATCCAACCTGCGGGGATGCCGCCTTGCGGCGTGCGTGGGATCTGATCCGCGCCGCCGAGGTCGAGCGCCTTCTTGAGCGCTTCCATGTCCGTGCCGGGTGGCGGCGTCCAATTGGTGAACATGCAACCGGCGGTGGGGAATTCCACGGGTTGTTTTTCCTTGCGGTCGAGGAGGATTTTTTTCAGGCGAGCTTTGGTTTCTTCCGGCGCAGCGGAGGGCGCGAGTTTCAGCGTCGCTTCCAGGACGATCCAGCCGGGTTCGTTTTTGAATTTCGAATGACGATAGGTGAAGTCGCATTCGGCGTTGGTGAGTATGCTGACATCCGGTGCGTCCCCGGCGGCCGAAGAACGATGGATTGCGCGGACCAGCGTGACGCACGCAGCCATATCGCCGCCGTACGCGCCCGCATTCCCCCGCACCGCGCCGCCGATGGTGCCCGGTACGCCCACGGCCCATTCGAATCCGGTGAGTCCGGCTTCCGCGGCACGCATGGAGATGAGGCCAGTGGGCGCGCCCGCTCCTGCGATGATCGTAGCATCGCCATCGGTACCGCGCTCGATCCGGAAATCGCGATTCGCCATCATGACGACGAGGCCTTTCACTCCGGCATCGCTCACCAGCATGTTCGATCCGCCACCGAAGACGAAGAACGGGAGTTTGAGGTCGCGCGCGGCGGCTGCGGCACGCGTCACCTCATCGGCGGTCTTCGCAGCCAAAAAATATTCCGATGGCCCGCCGACCTTGAAAGTGGTGTGCGGGGCCATCGGTTCGTTTTCTTTCACGTCGGGGGAGATGCGCTGGCGGAGTTCTGCAATCAGGGACATATCTGTTCAGTTCGCGCCGCAGACAATAGTGCCTCCGAGGAGGCAGGTACCGACGGGGTACGAAAGTGTCCCCAAAGAGGCAGGTACCTAGGAGGCAGGCACCAAGTCGTGCGCCAGCGTATAAATGTTCCCCGCGCCCATCAGGAGCACGATGTCACCCGCCTTCTTGCGAGCGCGAATCTCTTCCAGGGTGTCATGCAGGGAACCGGTGAACGCCACGTCGCGCTCCACGCCACGGGACGCGTCACGCGCACGCACGGCATCGACGAGCTGTGCGGAACTCACCTCAGCGTCTTCTTCGGAATCGCGCCCGGCGACGTCATAAATTTCCGGCAGCAGCAATACGTCCGCGCCGTCAAACGAAGAAACGAATTCCTCGAACAGCCGCCGCGTGCGGTTGCGATGATGCGGCTGGAACGCCAGCACGATGCGGCGTCCGGGATAGAACGCGCGCGCGGCCTGCAATGTGCCGGCCACGGCGGACGGATGGTGACCGTAGTCGGAGATGACCAGCGCCCCGCCGGATTCGCCGATGCGCTCGAACCGCCGCCAGATCCCGTTGAAATCGCGCAGCGCCGCTTGGATGTCTTCCATCTCAACGGAACGCGTGGCACCCACCATGAGCGCACCGGAAATCGCCGCAGCGGCGTTCATGACGTTGAAGTTGCCCGGCACGCCGATGCTGAAATGATGTTCCGCTTCGTGCGCAGTCACAGTGAACCGCTGCGCGCCATCCTTCACTTCTATGTCCCCCACCACATGGTCCGCATCCGGCGTGCGGCCGTAGGTGCTGAAAAGGTCGGGCCGCGCCAGCTGCATGCTCACCGGATCGTCCGCGTTCAAGACGAGCGCTCCGCCCGCAGGCAGTTTCTTCACGTATTCCTGGAACGTCTCGCGGATATGACCGATGTCTCGATAGAAATCCAAATGGTCTTCCTCGATGTTGGTGAGGACGATGATCCACGGATGATAGTGCAGGAAATGCGCCTGGTGCTCGCAGGCTTCCAGGACGAGGAGATCGCTGCGGCCGAGGCGCAGGTTGCCGTCCGGGAAGGTGGCCACCTTGGAGCCGACGATGACGGTGGGATCAAGGCCCGCGCGTTCTAAAATCAACCCCAGCATGGCGGTGGTGGTGCTTTTCCCGTTCGTGCCGGAGACGCAGAT
>JBEEJS010000015.1:0-8901 GCA_041169025.1 Candidatus Parcubacteria bacterium | reverse complement strand
AGTCCGCCGCGGAATCGCAACTCGCTCATGATGCGCTTTTGGTTGCCGTAGTTGCCGAGCACTTCGGCGTTCGTCATCGACGCCCCAGTACGTTCGAGGACCTCGTGCAGCCGCTGGATCTCCGCGAACCGCGCCTCGATCTCTTCAACGCTTAGCGGGCGGAACAGCGGGATCACGTCTCCCATTGCCGGCCTCCTTTCCTCGGATGCCGAGGTGACGGCGCAGGTCTTCCAGCCGCTCCGGCCGGAGCGCGCGCGTGCGCAGGAGCAGGTCAGCGTTCGCCGCTGCCATGCCGAGCACGCGCTCGAGCCGCGCGACTTCGAATCCCGTGCCGTTCACGCTGAACGCGTACAGGTCCACCAGCAGCGCGGCGTCCTCGTGCAGCGCCAGGATGACGCTTTCGCGGGACACCGACCCTTCGTATGCCGCAGGATGCGGACGGTCCGGACAGACGCCGGATGCGTCCACCTGATCGCGAAGCGATGTCAGCGCCACCGCCGCGGCCAGGTAGCCGTGATGGATCGCCGGCGCCTCCGGGGAAGCGAGCGCTTCCCGTGCGCGGCCGAGCTGCCTGATGACTTCCGCGGCGAGGCCCATGGCCCGCGCCTTGCGTTCCGCAGCTTCGGTATCCCTGCCACCCGGGTAGAAATCGATGCCCATGACGTCCTCCGTACGTTGTAAGGTGTGAGCCGCGCGGTCACCGTGACCGCTACGACTTCCCACCGTACGCCGGGCGCACGGGGAAATCAAGCCTTGGCATCGGATGGGGTGCCACTCCTGAACGGACCGTTGAAAACGTAAAACGGACCCCCTCTTGCAGAGGGAGTCCGTCGGAGGAACGGTCGTCGTGTCGCTCGATTCACCAGCTGAGCCAGGGTTCCGCCTCTTCCTCGGCGGGAAGCGGGGCGTCGGTCGTCAGCGCAGGCTCGCCCGCTTCCGCGCGTCGTCTTGCCTCGCAGATCGAGGCGACGCGCGCGAGCAGTCGGGGCTCGAAGACGTTCATCAGCAGCAGCGCGTTCACGTTGCGCGCCACCAGCGGCAGCACGTCACGGATGAGCGAGAGCGGGGAGTCGCTGAACGCCTTGCGTTCCTTCTCCACCTGCTCGTGCAGCCAGTTCGAATCATCCATCAGTTGGGAGCGGATGCCGTCCACGGAGGAATCGTGCATCGCACGCTCCGCGAACCCCTCGAGTCCGAGTTTCTTCCGCAGCTCGTCACGGACGTCGTAGAGGACGGTCGCGGCGCGGACCACCTCGTCGTTCTCAGGTTTGGCGGCCAACAGGTCGGCGGCCTCGCGGAGTCCACGCACGGTCTTGTCTGCAAGCTCGAGTACGGGGCCTCGACGGGGAAACAGTGTCGATTTTACCATCGGAAAGCTCCTTTCAAAGGGCGAATGCCCCAGGTCACCTTGGCCTGGAGGACCGCATACCGTACCATGTTTTCGCATAAACGTCAATCCTTACTGTCATATCCGGCCTTAAAACCTATGCAAGATCACATCATCATCAAAGGTGCCCGCGAGCACAACCTGAAGGACGTCTCGCTCACGCTGCCCCGTAACAAGCTCATCGTCTTCACGGGCCTCTCCGGCTCCGGGAAGTCCTCCTTGGCGTTCGACACCATCTTCGCGGAGGGCCAGCGCCGCTACGTGGAATCGCTGTCCGCGTACGCCCGCCAGTTCCTGGGCCAGATGCAGAAGCCGGACGTGGACGACATCCAGGGCCTGTCGCCGGCCATTTCCATCGACCAAAAGGCCCACAGCGCCAACCCGCGCTCCACCGTCGCCACCATCACCGAGATCTACGACTACCTGCGCGTCCTTTACGCTCGCATCGGCAAGCCGTACTGCCCCAACGACGACCTGCCCATTCGCCGCATGACCGCGGAGGAGATGGTGGATTTCATCATGGAGGAGGCCGGCAAGGCGTACGCCGAGCCGCTCGCCGAGGACGCCTTCGGCAAGAAGCGCCGCGAATACGGTGACACGCTCATCCTGGCGCCGGCCGTGCGCGGCCGGAAAGGCGAGTACCACCAGATGCTGTACGACTGGTACAACGCCGGTTTCGGTAACGCGCGCGTCAACGGTACGGTGCGCTCGCTGCGTTCCCGCTTGGTGCTTGACCGCAACATGAAGCACTCCATCGAGCTGGTGGTGGACACCTTCGCGCCCGACTTCGTGAAAGAGGGGAACAAGGAATACCGCACCCGCCTGGCGGAAGCGGTGGAAATCGCGCTCGACAAGGCCGGTGGCACGGTGAGCGTCCTCTTCGGGAACGGCGCCGAGCGCACGTTGTCGTCGCAGTTCTCCTGCGCCACCTGCGGCTTCTCCTTCCCGGAGATCGAGCCGCGCCTCTTCTCGTTCAACAGCCCGTACGGCGCCTGCCAGACCTGCCACGGCCTGGGCGTGAAGGACCTGTGGTCCGACGAGATCTGCGACGTCTGCCACGGCAAGCGGCTGCGACCCGAAGCGCTCCACGTGAAGATCGGCGAGAAGAGCGTGGTGGAAGTCACCTCCATGCCGATCGATGACGCGCAGGCGTTCATCCGCGGCCTGAAACTCACTGGCCGCGACCTCGAGATCTCCGTGCCGGTCATGAAGGAAATCACCGGACGCCTGCAGTTCCTGCTGGACGTGGGTTTGCACTACCTGACGCTGGACCGCACTGCCGGGACGCTCAGCGGCGGCGAAGCGCAGCGCATCCGCCTGGCCTCGCAGATCGGCAGCGGCCTCGTGGGCGCGCTCTACGTGCTCGACGAGCCGTCCATCGGCCTCCACCAGCGCGACAACGACCGCCTCCTCACCACGCTCCTGCACCTGCGCGACATCGGCAACACCATCATCGTGGTGGAGCACGACGAGGACACCATCCGCATGGCGGACTACATGGCCGACTTCGGACCGGGCGCAGGCAAGCACGGCGGGCACGTGGTGGCGGCCGGCACCGTGCCGGAGATCTTCAAGGACAAGAAGTCGCTGACGGTGAAGTACCTGAACGGCGAGCGCTCCATCCCTATTCCCGCCGTGCGCCGCACCAAGGAGAACGGCAAGCTGAAGATCGTCGGTGCCACGGAGAACAACCTCAAGAACGTGAACGTGGAGATACCGCTGCGCCGCTTCGTCTGCGTCACCGGCGTCTCCGGTTCGGGCAAGTCCACGCTGGTCACGGACATCCTGTGGAACGCCGTCTCCAACAAGCTGAACGGCTCCAGGAATCCCGTGGGCAAGCACGCCTCGCTGTTGGGCGTGGAGTACATCGACCGCGCCGTGATGGTGGACCAGGGCGCCATCGGCCGCACGCCGCGCTCCAACCCGGCCACGTACACCGGCGCGTTCACCTACATCCGCGAGATCTTCGCCGCCACGGAGGAAGCGCGTTTCCGCGGCTACAAGCCGGGCCGCTTCAGTTTCAACGTCCCCGGCGGACGCTGCGAGAACTGCGAAGGCAACGGCAAGATCGCCATCGAGATGCACTTCCTGCCCACGGTGTACGTCACCTGCGACGTCTGCAAGGGCAAGCGATTCGACCGCGAGACGCTGGAGGTGAAGTACCGCGAGAAAAGCATTCATGACGTGCTCACCATGACGGTGGAGGACGCGGCCAAGTTCTTCGAGGACATCCCGTTCATCTATGACAAGGTGTCGGTGCTGAACGAGGTGGGTCTCGGCTACCTGGAGCTCGGTCAGAGCGCCACCACGCTGTCCGGCGGCGAAGCGCAGCGCGTGAAGCTCGCCAACGAGCTCGCCAAGCGCGGCGGCGGCAAGGCGCTGTACATCCTGGATGAGCCCACCACCGGTCTGCACTTCGAGGACATCCGCCGTCTCTTGGATGTGCTGGACAAGCTGGTGGACCGCGGCCACTCCGTGCTGGTCATCGAACACAACCTGGATGTCATCAAGCACGCCGACTACATCGTGGACATGGGTCCGGAAGGCGGCAACGGCGGCGGCAAGGTGGTAGCCACCGGCACGCCGGAAGAGGTCGCCAAGTATTCCACGACGCACACGGCGCACTACCTCAAGAAAGTCTTAAAAGGGAGCCTGTAGCCTCGCACGGGGACAGCTTCGCAGAAGCTGTCCCCTTACACTGGCACATCAGGAAGCACCATCGACCCAATCAAGACAATAAAAGAAGAGGGGCGTCCAATGCATGGACGCCCCTTTCGTGATCAATTCGACCGCGCGTTGACTGCCGCGAACGATCCGCTGCTCTGGCGCCGTGGCACCGGCATGGCATGCGGGTTCGGAAGACGTTCGATCTCCGGAGCGCCGACGACCGTGAGGGTCGGCAGGCTGATTCGTTGACGGCGCGCATGGATGCCATGCGCGTGCCCGATCGATACCGGTCCGATCCGTTCGAGCGCGTGCCGCAGGGCACCGGTCATCCGTTCCAGTTCGTCCCATGAAGAGCCGAACAAGAGCGGTGCGACCTGGTGTCGATGCGTCAGCTCCAGCAGTCGCGCGTGCGCTTGTTGGAAATCCTCTTGTGCAAGGTCGGCATGCGCTTCCATGGCCTGTTTGAGCCGACGGAAAATGCCTCCGGCCTCGCGCTCCCAGCCTTCGAATTCGAGCAAGGCCGGCGGCGGCGCCTTTGCAGGTGCCGCCGCGAGGACATGTTCGTAAGGCGGAATGAGACGCATTGCCGCGCGCTTCTGCCGGGCACGTTCGGTGCGAAGACCGCTCACCCAGCCGTAGAGCGCGGCGCTCACGAGCATGACGCAATACGCGTAGAACACGATCAACGCGATATGCTTCAAAACAGCGACAACATCCATCGTCCTGCCCTTCGTTTTTTGTCCCATGACGGGACCAGAGAGGATACCAAAAACCGGGCAATATGTCAAGGCTAATTGACACTTGAAATGGGCGCGGGAAAACCCCGTAAAACCAGGGAAAATGGAAGGGGCGACTGCGTCATGCAGTCGCCCCCGAGGAGGAATTCAGCCGTGGGCTGCGCGCTTCGATCTGGCGAAGCTGTTCGCGTTCTGTCGTTCCTGATTCTCGTGGTTGCGCGTGCGCCGATCGGCCATGGCGTCCATGCCGACCAGCTGCACGCCGGTCTCGTCTTCCGTGTCGTTCGCAGGCTTCACTTTCAGCGTGCGCTGCAGGCTCATGATCCGCTTGGCCTCAGCGAGTTGGCGAATCGGTGCTTGCCCGATCAGCTCCACCCACAGCCCCAGTTCGATGCGTTCGGACTTGTCGTCCGTATTCACACGGAACTCCGATTGCTTCCAGCCGTACTTCTTGCAGAGGCCGTACACGGTCTTGGCCATCTCCGCGGCGTTTTCGTTGGACTTGAGCACGACGCGGTCTTGGCCGGCCGCCCAGCGTAGGCGGTTGATGAGATCAGAGACCAACGTGCGGTCGATGCCGCGCTGCGCTTCTTCCTGCTCCTTGCGGCGCTTGTCACGGAGGTAGAAGATCGCGCTCGCGGCGATGGTGAGTCCGATGAGTGAAAGAACCGTTGTCATGTGTCATCTCCCTCCCTTTTCAGGGACTTCTGCCCCTGAAAGGGCGGTAAATGTTGTGAAGGGAATATAGCATGAAACGAGCCGTTTGTCAAGTATTACTGACAAATATTAAGGCGGAAAAGGGGTTTTTTAAGGCGGCACGCCTTGAATTCAGGCCGTATTCCTGCCAGCATGAGTTCCATGGCCATCCCGGATTCCGTCGTCATCAAGGATAACGAACTCCCGCCCCGCCCCGGCGTCTACTTCATGAAGGACGCGGTG
Organism: Candidatus Parcubacteria bacterium; assembly: GCA_041169025.1. GTDB lineage: Bacteria > Patescibacteriota > Patescibacteriia > SG8-24 > SG8-24 > JBEEJS01. Next base: position 3,171 of record JBEEJS010000015.1, on the reverse strand, counting down.
GGGAGGCTTTTGTATATCGGCAAAGCCACGTCCTTGCGGACGCGCGTGGGCAGTTATTTCACCCGGCCGCACGACGCGCGCATCGCCATGATGGTGAGCAAGATCCGACGCATCGACTACGAGGAGACGCCCACGGCAATAGAGGCGCTGATGCTGGAAGCGAGCCTCATCAAGAAGCATCAGCCGCCGTACAACGTGGATGAGAAGGATGACAAGTCCTTCGTCCACCTGGCGTTCACGCGCGAGCCGTTCCCGAAACCGGTGATGATCCGCGGGCATGAATTGGCACGCGCTCCCAAGAAGCAGTTCCTCAAGACATTCGGCCCGTTCCGGAGCGCGTATGCCGTGCGCGCCGCCCTGGACGCGCTCCGCCGCACCTTCCCGTGGACCACCTGCCAGCCGAACCGCGGAAGGCCCTGCTTTTACAGGCATTTGGGCCAGTGCCCTGGCGTCTGCACGGGCGAAATCACCAGCGCAGAATACAAGAAGATCATCCGCGAGCTGATGCGGTTCTTTTCCGGCGACCGCACCGGCGTGGTGCGCGCGCTCCGGGCGGAGATGAAGCGGGCGGCCGCCGCGCGCAAGTACGAGGACGCCGCCGAGATCCGCGACCGGTTGTTCGCGCTCGATCACGTCCATGACGTGGCGGTCATGAAGGAAGAAGGCTCCGCCGGCCTGGGTGCGCCCATCGACATCTTCGGTCGCATCGAGGGCTACGACATTTCCAATACCGGCGGCCAGGATTCGGTGGCGAGCATGGTGGTGTTCCACGATGGCGAGCCACGCAAGTCGGAATACCGCAAGTTCACCATCAAGACGGTGGTCGGCGCCGACGATCCGGCGTCCATCCACGAGGTGCTCCGCCGCCGCTTCGCCCACGACGGCGAAGGCTGGCGCATGCCGGACCTCATTCTGGTGGATGGCGGCGCCACGCAGGTGGCCGCGGCCAAGCGCGCCATGGGGGAGTCCGGCGTGAAGATCCCGCTGGTGGGCATGGTCAAAGGCCCTGACCGCAAAGGCGACGACCTGGTCTTCGACAAGGACGACTACGAACTGCAGCGCCTGGTGAACGCCTTCAAACCGCTGCTGCGGCAAGTGCGCGACGAGGCGCATCGGTTCGCCATCGGGTTCCATCGGTCGCGGCGGGCGAAGCGGTTCCTGCCCAAGCGTTGACCGTTGCGTCCGTGCTGGACATGGCGCGCCTTCTGAAGAAACTTCATCCTCATCACATGCAACTCATCGGACACTCGGCCGTCGGCGTCGTCGCGATCATCGCGCTCGGCGTCACCAATCCCGCCCTTGCATTCTTCGTCGGCTGGGCTTCGCATTACGTGGCCGATTTCGTGCCGCACGGCGACGAGGGGATCGGGGAGTGGGCGAACAGGAAGGATACGGTAAAACGCATCGCGCTCGTGGCGGGCGTCGACGCGCTGGCCACGTTGGCGCTCCTTGGCGGGTGGGCATTCGCGCGGCACGGCATGCCCTTGGCCGTCCTTGCCGCGGCGCTCGGTGCCTGGGTGCCCGACGGCATGTGGGGCCTGGAGATGCTGACCGGAAGGAAGCTCTTCGGCCCGCATCACGATTTCCATCATTGGAACCACAACCGGCTCAAGATCATGATTCCTACCTGGATCGGCATCCCCGCGCAGCTCGCGCTCACCGCCGTCCTGTGGTGGTGGTTGATGGCGCGCGCGTGACCGGTTCCCAGGGTTGATTATCCGACGCCGTCGTGCTATGAAGCGCATGGAGGTGCTTCATGCACGCCTTGTCCTTTGCGACATCAGACGCCAGAAAAGTGCCTCCTGCGGCACGAGTCCTCGCCCGATACGGCATCACGGTCACGCATCATGCGATGATCCTGCCAGACGTGCAGGATCCGAGCGCCGCCATCGTCGCGGGCAAGAAGGTCTTCGCGGCGTACGCGGCCGTGCAGGGCCCGGTCATCGTGCAGGATAACGCGCTGAACATCCGCGCGCTGGGTCTCTTTCCCGGTACGGACGTCAAGCGCGTCACCGGAGAGATCGGCATCCAGGGCTATCTCGATCTGCTCGAAGGGTTCCAGGACCGCGCGTGCTGGTTCACGGATGCCATCGTGTACATCGACCACAAGTCCTTGTCGCCGGTGTTCTTCATCCGATGCGAAGCGGGCAGCATCGCGCTCGCGCCGGACGGCGATGCCACGCGCCACTCCTCTCCGCTCGCGTCGATCTTCATCCCCGCGGGCTACGACCGCACGGTCGCGGCCCTGACTCCGCCGGAACTCGCGGCGTATCGCGCACGGGACGAAGGTGACGGGTTCTATCATCGTCTGGCACGCTACCTCAGGAAGTTGGAGTACTGATCATGTCCACGTTGTCCTTCGTCACCTCGAATCCCGGCAAGCTGCCCAGCGTGCAGCGCGTGCTGCGCCAATACGGCGTCGTCCTGGTCCATCGCGACGAGGACCTGCCGGAACTGCAGGCCGATGCCCCGGCGGAAGTCGCGCGCCGCAAGGTCTGCGCGGCGTACGACATCGTGCACGGGCCGGTCATGGTGATCGACTCCGGACTCTGCATTACGGCACTTGGCGGGTTTCCCGGCACGAACGTGAAGCACGTCACGAAGCAGTTGGGCATCAAGGGATACCTCAAGCTACTGGACGGCGAAGCCGACCGGTCGTGCACGTTCATCGACGCGCTCGCGTATCTCGACGACGCGCTCCGTGAAGGCGCACGGAAGGACGTCTTCGTCCCGGCGCTGATGATCTTCGTCCGCTCGGAGCGCGGGCGCATCGCCGAGAAGCCCGATGGCGACCCGCGCGGCCACAAGTCGCCGGTCGCCACCGTCTTCATTCCCGACGGTTGCGATAAGACCATCGCGGCGATGTCCGCGGACGAGCTCGCCGCGTACCGCTCAAGGAAGGATACCGAGCGGTTCTATCATGAGTTCGGCACGTTCCTGAAGTCACGCTGACACCCACGCCCTCTGTCATGGAGGGCGTTTTCTTTTTGTCGTGCAGCGACGCGGTCATCGTGGCCGCCCGGTACGCGCCAGCCCAGCACGACCGCCCCGCATTGACCGCGCACCCGTTTTCCGCTACCCTCCTCACACAGGAGTCACCCATGAAAAAACTGTTCTTTGTGACAGGTAATGACAGAAAGATCGCCCGTACGGGGCGCGTCCTCTCGTCGC
>JBEEJS010000014.1:0-4437 GCA_041169025.1 Candidatus Parcubacteria bacterium | reverse complement strand
GTCGTCGATATTGTGGAGTGATGCGCAACGTGACCGCTCTTCGCCGTTCGAGTTCAACTCGGCGGCTTTTTTTTTCCTACCCCGTCACCTCGTCAATCGACCCCTTCATGTAGAAGCTCTGCTCCGGCTTGTCGTCATGCTTCCCGTCCAGGATCTCCTTGAAGCTCCGCACGGTGTCCGCGAGCGAGACGTACTTGCCCTTGGCGCCGGTGAAGACTTCGGCCACGAAGAACGGCTGGGAGAGGAACTTCTGGATCTTGCGGGCGCGCGCCACGGTGCGGCGGTCTTCCTCGGAGAGTTCCTCCATGCCGAGGATGGCGATGATGTCCTGGAGGTCCTTGTAGCGCTGCAGGGTGCGCTGGACGCCGCTGGCCACGTCATAGTGCTCCTGGCCGACGATGAGCGGGTCAAGGATGGTGGAGGCGGAGTCGAGCGGGTCCACGGCGGGGTAGATGCCGAGCTCGGAGAGCGGGCGCGAGAGAACGACCTTGGAGTCGAGGTGACCGAAGGTGGTGGCCGGCGCCGGGTCGGTAAGATCGTCTGCGGGGACGAAGACCGCCTGCACGGAGGTGATGGAGCCGTCCTTGGTGGAGGTGATGCGCTCCTGGAGCATGCCCATTTCCGTGGCGAGCGTCGGCTGGTAACCCACGGCGGACGGGATGCGGCCGAGCAGCGCGGAAACCTCGGCACCTGCCTGCGTGAAGCGGAAGATGTTGTCCACGAAGAGCAGCACGTCCTGCTTCTCCTCGTCGCGGAAGTATTCCGCCATGGAGAGGCCGGTCAGCGCCACGCGGGCGCGCGCGCCCGGCGGTTCGTTCATCTGGCCGAAGACGAGCGTGGTCTTCTCCAGCACGCCGGAGTCCTTCATTTCATGGTAGAGATCGTTGCCCTCGCGCGTGCGCTCCCCCACGCCGGCGAACACGGAAAAGCCGCCGTGCTCCGTGGCGATGTTGCGGATGAGCTCCTGCACGATGACCGTCTTGCCCACGCCTGCGCCACCGAAGAGTCCCACCTTGCCGCCCTTCATGAACGGACAAATGAGATCGATGACCTTGATGCCGGTCTCGAAGACCTCCGCTTTGGTGGAGAGGTTCTTGAATTCCGGCGCCGGGCGGTGGATGGCGTACGACTTCTTGGCCTTGGGCGCCGCCATGCCGTCGATCGGCAGGCCGGTCACGCCGAACATGCGGCCCAGCGTCTCGCGGCCGACGGGGACGGTGATGGGCGCGCCGGTGTCGGTCACTTCCGTGCCACGCGCGAGGCCGTCCGTGCTGCCCATGGAGATGGTGCGCACGCTGCCGCCGCCCAGATGCTGCTGGACTTCAAGGACGAGCGCTGCGCCTTCGTGCTGGAGCGTGAGCGCGGACAGGATGCTGGGCATCGCGCCCTCGAACTTCACGTCGACGACGGGGCCGATGACTTGGGAGATTTTGCCTTTCGTTTTCATATGCGTTAGTGACGGCTATCGAATAACTCCCTTGGTCATGTCGTAGCTCGCCGAGACATCCTGCCACTCATCGGCGGAACCTTGGAATCCGGCCCTGCGCAGATCGGCGTCCATCGCGGTGCCGATGTCGCGAAACGAGCGGAGGTATTTCATGTATGAATCGTTGGCGATCGCGACAACCTCGGAGTCCGATGCGGCGAACTCGACCTTTTGGCAGATGTCGGGCAGCATCCCAAGCGATTTATCGAGCGCCGCCGTGGTCGCCGCGAAAGCACCGCTCGTCGGCCCAAGCCTGCGCATGTCCCCACGTGCGGTTTGTGACTCCTGCCATGCAGCTGTGGCGCAGGCCGCCCGGACTGCCGTGGCGACCTTGTGGGCGTCGACGTCGGCGGCCAGCATGCCGCCGTCGGCGGCCGGCCAAGGGCGGATCACGGCGTCGCGGAACGGACGGTAGGTCGGCATGAGCGCCTCCACGACGTATCCGATGTACATAGCGACGTCGTCGTGCCTGTTCACGTTAACAGGTGCGGTGGCCGCACCGTTCGCTGCGGCTGGACGCGGCGTCTCAGATGCGGATTTCATCGAGACAAGGGCGTACGCCGCAGCACACGCGACGATGGCGATGCAAGCGCCGACCATGGCTGACTTGAAGGAAAACCCCTTCGTAGCTTCTTCATTCATGTTCATATCAGGAAAGTTATTTTTCCAGCGCGGCTTTACCCGAACTGATTTCCGCGATCTCCCTGGTGATGCCGGATTGCCGCGCCTGGTTGTAGGACAGCGTCAGGTCGTCGATCATCTCGCCGGCCGCGTCCGTGGCGCTCCTCATGGCCATCATCTGCGCGGAATGGAACGAGGCGGACGATTCCAGGAGCGCCTGCCAGATCTGCGCCTCCACCAATCGGGGGAGCATCGCGTCGAGCACGGCTTCGGGGGAGGGTTCGAAGAGGAAGTCCGGGGTCACGCCCGCCTTGGCGACGCCTTCCTTCACGGCCTCCCCTACCTCGCCCAGCCCCTCGATGCGGGTGATGGGCAGGAGGCGTTTCACGTTCGGCGTCTGCGTCAGCGCGGATTTGAAATCGGTGTAGGCCAGCCAGACCTCGTCGTACGTGCCGGCGTTGAAGTCGTTCATGGCGAGCTGCGCGATGGGGCGCGCCCGGGCCACGTCCGGCTTGTCCGTGATGCCCTCGAACGCCGCCACCACCTGCGAACCGGCCCGCGCGTGCGCGTCCTGGCCCTTCTTGCCGATGGCCACCACGTCCCGCGTCTTGCCCGCACCGTCGCCGGTCCGCGCGAACGCGGCGTACGCGCGCATGAGCTGGGAGTTGAAGCCGCCGCAGAGCCCGCGGTCCGAGTGCATGGCGATGATCAGGATGCGCCCCGTCTCCTTGCGCGCCGTGTCCTCGTCGCCACTCACCGCCCGGCCGTTCAGCAGCGGATGGTTCACCGCCCCCTTGATGGCCGAGATCTCCGTGATCGCCCGCCAAGCCGCCTCCGCGTACGGACGCGAAGCCAGCGTGGCCTGCACGGCCCGCCGCATCTTCGCCGCGGCCACGAGTTCCATGGCCTTGGTGATCTTACGCGTATTGGTGACGGACTTGATGCGCCGTCGGATGAGCCGGGGGGAGATGGCCATACGGAATGCGGTTAGAGGAGGCGTTCTGGTTTGAGGCGTGATGGGCGGAGCGTGTCAAAGGCGTCTGTATGCCGAAGGGGTTCGGGCAGGCCGCGTCGGGTGGGAGTCGGGAGGGGTTCCCGGAACCGCGTGAGCCGCCGCGACTTTAGGTCGCGAGCGGGCGCGCGGTGAGGGTAAGGCGCGGGCGCTGCATGCGCCCGACGTCGGTCCCCTCACGACCCTGCCCGAACGCGGGCTGCGAACGAACTCCTAAAACGTCTTCTTGAACTCTCCAATGGCATCAACGAGAAGCTTTTCCGCATCCGCACTCAACTCCTTCTTCTCCATGATCGCCTCACCCACGTCGCGGCGCGCGGTGGCAAGGTACTTCTGGAAGCCGAGCTCCCATTCGCGGATGCGCTCCACGGCGACGTCATCGAGGTGGCCGCGGGTCAGCGCGTAGAGCACCGCCACCTGGTCAACGACGCTCAAAGGCGAGTACTGGAACTGCTTGAGCAGCTCCACGGAGCGCCGTCCGCGGTCCAGCTGCTTGCGCGTGGCTTCGTCGAGGTCCGTGGCGAACTGCGCGAACGCCTCGAGTTCGCGGAACTGCGCGAGGTCCAGGCGCAGCGTGCCGGCCACCTTCTTCATGGCCTTGGTCTGCGCCGACGAACCGACGCGGGACACGGAGAGGCCCACGTTCAGTGCCGGGCGGATGCCTTTGAAGAAGAGATCCGATTCAAGGAAGATCTGGCCGTCGGTGATGGAGATGACGTTGGTCGGGATGAAGGCGGACACGTCGCCGGCCTGCGTCTCGATGATGGGCAGCGCGGTCAGGGATCCGCCGCCGTGCTCCGCGTTCATGCGGGCAGCACGCTCCAGGAGGCGGGAGTGCAGGTAGAAGACATCGCCCGGGTACGCCTCGCGGCCCGGCGGGCGGCGGAGGAGGAGTGAGATTTCGCGGTAGGCGCTGGCGTGCTTGGAAAGGTCATCGTATACGCAGAGCGCGGACTTGCCCTTCTCCATGAAGAACTCGCCGATGGCGGTGCCGGCGTACGGCGCGATGAAGCTCAAAGAAGCCGGATCGGAAGCGCCCGCCACCACGATGATGGTGTAGTCCATGGCGCCCGCAGCCTCCAGTTTGCCCATGATCTGCGCGATCTTGGATTCCTTCTGGCCGATGGCGACGTAGATGCAGATGACGTCCTGGCCCTTCTGGTTGATGATGGTGTCGATGGCCACGGCGGTCTTGCCCGTCTGGCGGTCGCCGATGATGAGTTCGCGCTGGCCTCTGCCGATGGGGATTAGCGAATCGATGGCCTTGAGGCCCGTCTGCATGGGCTCATGCACGCTCTTACGGTCCACGATGCCCGGC
>JBEEJS010000013.1:0-3349 GCA_041169025.1 Candidatus Parcubacteria bacterium | reverse complement strand
TGGAGGCGTACGTTACCTTTGGCCATCACCGGCCACGGGCTACTTCTTCACGATGGACTGCACCATCATCTGGAACGTCACGCGGTACTGCACCTCCGTGGCCTTGCCGAGGTTATAGCTTACTACGGCCACGCGGTTTCCGAGATCGACGAACGCCGTCATCCGGTCCGGGCTCAAGATGGCCTGGTACCCGCCGCGCGTGACGTACGGCTCCACCTGCGAGCTGGTCACGCCGGGCGCCTGCGCCAAGTACCAATCCATCAGTTCCTGCGCGGCCGGCTTGTCGGAAACGAGCACGCTGATGAATTCGCCGCTGGGCGCGGTGAACGTGGCGGTCTTGTCTTCGGCAGTGGCATCCTTCGCGGTCCAGGCGGACGGGCGGAGCAGCGAGTAGCCGCTGGCGGTGTCGGTGTAGGTGGCGATGTGCGGGTTATCACGAAGCATCGCCGGGCTCGGCTTGGCCGGATCGAACAGGTTGAGCGCCTCGTTCAGGTCCACGAACGCGTCCTTGTCCGTGTTCGGACTGTTGATGTCGGTGCCGAAGACCTCCTTCTCTTCCTGGTCGGAGAGACCATCGCTGTCCAGGTCGGAGCCCGGCTTGGGCGGTGCCGCTTTGCAGTCGGCCTCGCAGGTCTGGGCGGTTTCGCCAGGCGCAGTGCACGTGCCGTCGCCGCAGACGGCCGCTGGCGCCGGGGGCGCACCGCAATCGGCGGGGCAGCTGGTGGTGGATTCGGAGGCATCGCACTTGCTGTCGCCGCAGACGGGCGCGGGGGCCTTGCAGTCGGCGGAGCAGTTCGCCACGGACTCCGTGGCGGCATCACAGGAGCCGTCTCCGCAGAACGGAGCCTTGGGCGCGTTCACGGCCACCTGGGGTGTCTTGGGTGCGAGCAGGAAATACGCCACGCCACCGCCAAGCAGCAGGACCACGACGGCGAGGAGCGCGAAAAGCGGCAGGCGCGATTTCTTGGCTGCCGGCGCGGGCGGTTTTGGCGGCATGCCCGGCGGGGTCACGCTACCGGTTGCGGAAGGCGCTGCGGCGGAGGGCGGTTCCACGACCTTCTGCCTGATGGCCGCTCCGTAAAACTGCTCCGGAATGACATGAATGACCGGCCCCGCGCCTTGCGGCACGGATCCTGCGGGCTTGGTGAGTCCGGTCGGTTTATCAGCCATACGCCGGTGTGGAAAAGTGAGTTCGCTGGGCTACTTGGGTTGGGTGGCGGGCACGACGAAAAGCTTGCCGGGGCCGTTGGGGTTGTACCCGCCTTTGACCTCGACGCCGTCGCTGTACCCATCGCCATCGGTGTCCGCCTTGAGCGGATTCGTGTGGTAGATGTTGACCTCCTCGCCATCGGAGAGGCCGTCGCCGTCAGTGTCGGCTTTCTTGAGGTCGGTGCCGAGGGTGGCTTCCTGGGAATCAGGGAGGCCATCGCCGTCAGTGTCGACCGCGGCGGGCGAGGTGCTGACGACGGGCGCGTTCACGGCAGGGGCAGCGTTCGTTGCAGGCTCGTTCACCGCAGGAGCGTTGACGGCCGCGGCGGCGTTGGTTGCGGGTTCGTTCACCGCCGGCGCCTGATTGACCGGAGCGTTCCCTGCAGCGTTCGTCGGCGGTTCGATGTCAGCGGATTTCGGCGCGGAAGAGACGGTAACCCTGGGGAGCGAATACCAGTAATAGTATCCTCCACCGGCAAGGGCGAGTATCGCGAAGATGATGGCGCCGAGAAGGAACTTGGACGGGCCGCTCGCGCGCACTGGCGCGGGTGGCGGCGGCGCGATCGGGCCGCGGGCGCCGCCCGTGCCTTTGTCCGTATCTTGGAAGATGTCCACGACTCCCTTGGGTTGCTCATCAAACATATGCCTGGAGTATATCAGGAGCGCGTCGTTTAATCATTTCTTCTTGGTCTGGACGGGCTGCGGCAGTTGCGGCGCGGACGCGCTGACGATGACGAGTTGAATGCCACCGTCCTGCGTCTTCACCCATTTGTACGTGACCGTCGCCGTGGGCGGATACCGCCATGCCGCCTTTTCCGATGCCGATGCGGTGATGACCTGGTCCATGGTCACCGTCGGTTCCGTGATGACCGGCTTCACCGGTGGCGGGATCGCCGCTGGCGGTTGCGCAGGCGTGTTCGTGGCGGGCGGTTGCGCGACCGGTTGGCCTTTGCCGGTGCCGGTGGTCTGGCCACCAGGCGTACCGTTTGCCGTTACGCCCGCATCCCCCACCCTCCCCCGCACCACCGCGAAGATGACGCCGCCCGCGACCAACACGACCGCCGCGCTGCCTATCAGCACGGCGGTGAGGTTGCGGCGGATCCAAGGGCGGGTGTCTCCGTATTCCATAGTGTTCGGTTAGAAGTGCGGCTCGTCCTTTTGCAGCGCGTTCGTGTTCTTGTCGATCGACCAGGTGTAGTCGAATTGTCCGCCGTTCGGTCCGGGACCGTCCACCTTCAGCTGCCAGACGTTCCAGTACGGCTTGTCCTTGACCGCGGGGTAATCCGGCGGGAATGACAGCGTCTGCTTCAGCTCGTTGCACTTCCAGTCGTAGAAGCGCACCTGGGGCAGCGGCTTTTGCGACGTAGCACCCCAATCGCCGACGCCGGACCAGTTCCGCGCGTAGAAGAGGTATTTCGCCGTGGTGTTGATGGAACGGATGCTGATGGTTTCCGGGCTGTCCCAGTTCCGGGCGTCTCGATCGAAGATCATGCCGAGGCCGCAGGCATACCCCGAATCCGGCGCCTGGCAGTTGGGACCGTACGAATTGCCGGGATCCGCCACTGGCGACAGGTAACCGAGGTTCGTGCTGGCGAACGCCCCGATGGCGATGACGTGGAAGTCGATGTCCTGCGGAGCGCCAGTCGCCTGTTTGCCCCACGTGAGAAAGGTGGTCGCCATGAGGCCGTTCATGATGCCCGGAGAGGTTCCCGGATTGGGGCGCTCGGTGGCGATGATGTCCGGCAACTGCTTCTCCACGCACCTGGTGAAGTCCGAGACGGCGATGTCGACCTTATCCTCGTCGGAGTCGGCGCACGCGAACCCGTTGCTTATCGGCCGGATAGTCAGCGTGTTCTTGCACTTGCCGAGCGAGATCTGGAAGGCGTACTTGCCATTCCCATCCGTCACGTCCGTGGCGACCATCGTGCCGTCGCACCACGCTTCGAAGGCCGCGTTGGCGAGCGGCTGTCCGTTTCGTGCGTTGATGACCTTGCCGGTCGCCCTGATGACGTCATCGATGGTCCCGTCGCAGTTGTTGTCGATGCCATCGCAGATCTCCGGTGCGGCGTCGATGGACAACGTGTGACGCTTCCCGTCGATGCCGAGGTAGTTGGTGAGCTGATACGCGCCATGCACCGCC
>JBEEJS010000012.1:0-3990 GCA_041169025.1 Candidatus Parcubacteria bacterium | reverse complement strand
GCCAGGACGGTGCCGCGTACCAGCTCTGCGCCACGTTCGCGCTCGCATCCGACGCTGCGAGCAAGGACACGTACGGCAACATGTACGGCCCCAATTGGAGCCACCCGGCCGGCACCTACTGCTTCTCCATCGACTCCGCCAAACGGGCGACGGACAACAGCGGCGGACCGGTGCCGAAGGGCGGCATCGTGCCGATTCCGGCGCCGGTGCGACCGGACGGCAATACGGCGCCCGCGCAGTAAACGCGAGCAAAAAAAACGCTCACCAGAAATGGCGAGCGTTTTTGATTGGTATCATTCCAGCGCTCTTTGAATGCCGTCACGCCGCGTTCCCGTGCGGCCCTCGACACCATCTCCCCCACCCGCTACGCTCATCACGCAGACGCCACCAAGGAGGCGCGCATGGATATCTATTCCCAGAACGGCACCATCAATTGCATCGCCCACCACTCCGAACTCCGCCGCACCGGCGCCCTCCTGGCCGGCTCCACCGCCACCAAGGAAGGCATCGACGCGCGCAAGCAGGCCGCGGCCGTCGCGCTCTGCTTCTACACCAAGGGCAAGCTGACGATCATCATGGACGAAGGGACGCAGGGACAACTGCGTCCGCGGCAGGACATCCCGCTCGCGCTCGCGCCGTCGGACATAACGGATGCGGTCTGCGCCACGCTGCTCCGCCTCGTGCCGCGGATCGATCCGCTGCAGGGCTGCAACGTGCAGCTCATCGCGCTCGCGCAGTGATCGTCGCCGCAGCCTCCTCAACAGGGCCGCCGCGACCGCTTCAAACGGCCCCGCGCAGGCACCGAAATCCAAAACGGCCCCGCGCTTGCGAGGCCGTTTTTCGATTGCGAGACCCTCGCACAACGCCTAACCGAACGTGAACGCGTAGCATTCCACTCCGGCTCCCTGGAACGTGATCAGTAGCAAATGTTTCCCGTACGCACCCTTCCCATCCACCAGTGCATACAGCCGCTGACCGTCCACGGTCACCACCGTCTGCCCGTTCACCTCATGCACGTCGGCGCCGCGCAGGTCCGGCGGCACCGGCTTCCCGTCCAGCGTCACCACCGCCTTCACCGGTTTGCCGGAGACGCCCATGACCAGGTTCGCGTTTCCCGCATCGAAGCGGTACGCGATGCTCCCCGGCGCGTTCACCAGCACCGCCCGTTGCGCTTCCACGCGCCATGCGCCGGAGAGCGAGAATGCGTTGAGCGTCGGCTGCTGCGGGATGGTGTACGTCTCTATCGCGTCATGCTTTTCTTGTTCGGGACTCTCCAGCGCCGTCCCGCGCTCGTAACCCACGTACGTTTCCGGCGAATTGATCTTGGCGAAATCCACCGTCGTCGGCATTGCGGTGTCGGCGTCGGCGGCGTTCTTGCCCGCCTCCGCGAGCAACGCCTTGATGGCGTTCTCCGATTCGTCATACGCCCCCTCGCCGAAATGCGTGTCGCGCAGCCGGCCCTTGGCATCGAACAGGTAGTGCGCGGGCCAGTACTGGTTGGCATACGCGTTCCAGGTGCCGTATGCGTTGTCCATCGCCACCGGATACGCGATGCCGTAGCGGTTGAGCGCGTCTTCCACGTTCGGCCGGTCCTTCTCGAACGCGAACTCCGGCGTATGCACGCCGATCACCACGAAGCCGCGATCCCTGTACTTGGCGTACCAGGACGTGACGTACGGAAGCGTACGGATGCAGTTGATGCAGGAGTACGTCCAGAAATCGACGAGTACGACTTTCCCCTTGAGCGACTCCGGCGTCAGCGGCTTGGAGTTCAACCAGGCGGTGACGTCCTTGAATTCCGGCATCGCATCAGCGAGCACCGGGAGCGCGCCGTCCTTCGCGGGTTCCGGTGCCGCGACCTGCGCCGCCGGCACGCCGGACGTGAGCAGGTCCGGCAGTCCGCTTGCCGCGAGCCGCACGCGCACGATGATCGCCATCACGACGAGCGCGACCGCCAAACCCACGGCGCCGACGAAGAATCTCGTTTTCATGCCCATAGTCATCAGAGCTTGGAGGTGAATGACGACGGATAGAACCGCACCAGCCAATTCTGAACGACGACTTCCTGTCCGGTGAGCAGGAGCACCGCCGTCGCCACCACGAGCGCGCCCATCACCATGTTCAGCGCATGCTGCCACTTCCCCGCCGCGAGCAGGCGGCGCTGCAGCGCGTTCCCGCCGTATGCGATGGCGAGCATCGGCATCGCGGCGCCGAACGCGTAGGCGAACATGAGCAGCAGCGTGGTGACGTAATCCGCGGTGCGGCTGGCGATGGTGATGATCGCGCCCAGGATGGGACCGGCACACGGCGTCCAGACGAGACCGAGCGACACGCCGACGAGCACGCCGCTCCACGCGTCGGTCTTGAGCGCGCGTCCACCGGCGACCTTGCCGCTCAAACGCGCGAACATGGGCTGCGCGCGCGACATCACGCGGTCATACGCGCCCGGAAACAGAAGCGCCACGCCGAACAGCAGAAGCAGCAGCGCCGCCCCCGTCCGGAACGCGCCCCCGGAAATGCCGAAGACCGTGCCCGCGGTCGCGAGCGCGGCGCCTACCAAGGAAAAACTCAGCACGAAGCCGCCGACGATGGCCACCGGCCGCCACGGCGATCGACCTCCGCTCGTCCCCAGCAGGAACGGCAGAAGCGGCAGGATGCATGGCGCCAGGATGGTCAGGAAACCGGCGAGGATGGCGAAAGAGAAAAGTTGCATGCTGTGGATATATTCACCTTACGACGTGTAGTGTATCACACTTCGCGAACGAAAAAGGTGAGCACCATGCTCACCCTTGCGCCGCCATCGCCAGCCACGTGAAGGCCACGCCGCAGCCGAGCGCCAGCGCGTACCACTCCGGTTTCACCGCCGTCTCCGCGTGGCGCGTGCCACGGAACGACGCGTACAGGATGCAGAGCATCAGCGCCTTCGATGCCTCGCAGAACAGGCAGAACGTATAGAGGACGCGCGCCTCCACGAACGACAGGTAGAAAGAGAACACCAGCGAAGCGAGCGTCGCCAGCTGGATGGCGCGCATGTGATCCTTGACGTTGCGCCAGGTCACCGCGAACACGGCGGCGAAATACGTCAGGCCGAGGAGGGAGACCGGAATCCCGGCCACGGTCGAATACGCGCTTTGGTTGACGATCTCGCAGGAAAAACCTGCGCCGAAGTTGCAGACGGAACTCCCGCCATCCTGGAAATGCAGGCGCAGCAGGTATGCCATGAATCCCGCACCGATGGCCGACAGGACGAGGACGGACTTCTCCCAGTTATTGCGCTCGTGATGGAAGAACATACGAGACTACGGCGCGACGGTCCATGTCCCCTCCTTGGATGCGTGCGTGAGCGGCCAGAGATACGATTGCTCCGTGCCATCCTTCAGGAAGAGGCGCACGGTGACCTGCTTGGATGACGCGACCTTCCGTTCGATGAGGACGGTGGAATATTCCGGACCGTTCGAGAGCGAATCCGCAAGGAGCGGACCGACGAGGTTGCTCTGCAGCGACTCCTGCTCTCCGGGACGGAACTTCACCACGGACCAGACCACCGGCGGAACGGGCTTTTGGATGGCGTCGGACGAGCGCGCGATGTAGCGCCACGGTTCGGATGCCAAGCCCGACAACGAGGCCTGTTGGAGCGCCGCCGCCTGCTGACGGAGCGCGAACGACATGGTGATGTTATAAATGCCGAGCGCGAGCCCGAACAGCGAAACGACCACGGCAGTGAGTACCACCGCGCTGTCTATGCCGATGCTGCGCGACGTCGCGGACCGTCCATCAGGACGCGCGCCCACACGCGTGGCGGAACGAGGCGTCAGACGCTTGGCGGAGACGTTTTTGCTTACGACCATGGCAGTGTTGGATGAGGCTGCTTATAAGAACGGGGCACCTTTGATGCCATCATACCATAGGATTGGCAGGGTCGGCGAGCATGCGTCGTTCAGCCCGCCGTTCGCGAACGGGAAATGGAAAAGGGACCCGGATGCACCGGGT
>JBEEJS010000011.1:0-3387 GCA_041169025.1 Candidatus Parcubacteria bacterium | reverse complement strand
GCGTCACTTGGCCGATGCCTGATGCCCGCTGGCGTCGAACGTCGCCGCAAGCGGCACGCCGTTCAATCCGGTGGGAATGTAGATGGTGGTATGGTTGGGAGAACCCACCATCGCCTTCTGCGCCTCGATCGCCTCATGCTGGAGATAGACCGTCGTCAGGCGCTCGTTGATGATCTTCATCGCTTCCGCGATGCCCTGCGCGTCCACGACGCGCATCTGGCGCGACTTCTCGGCGATGCTGAGTTCCGTGCTCTGTTGTTCCAGGCGTTGCGTGGCGGCCATCTTTTTGGCGACAGCATTCGCGACTTCCTGCGGGTAGCTGATGTCGCCCACCACCACGCTCATGACCTCGAACGGCGCGTCGCCGACCCAGGTCTTCATGGCGGCGTCGATGTCGGTGCCGATCTTGATGATCTGCTCTTTGAGCACCAGCGCATCGCGCGACTGCACCTCGTTGCGGGCCGCGGTGCGGAGCGGCTCCTTGAGGAAGTCGTTGTATGCCGCCTTGACCACTGCCTCCGTCTTGGTCTCGTCGCCCTCGCCGCCGAACATGGTGTACTTCTCGACGAACTTCTGTACGCCTTCGGGCGTGTTCTTGACGCGCCAGATGATGTGGATCTGAAAGGACACTTGAAGATTGTCCTTCGAGAGCACGGTCATCGGTTCGCTGTAGGTGTAGGGAGTGACGCTGACGTTGCGTACGCCGTACAACCAGCTGAGGCCGGAAGACGTGGGGCCGTTCTGGATGCCCACGAACTTGGTCTTTCCGAAGACTGCACCTTGGGTGACGTAGCCGGCATAACCGGCAGGCGTCTCCACGTTGTGGCAGGCGGATAATCCGATGGTGCCGATGAGGACGCAGGACGCTGCGGTCGCTGCCAGGGTGATGAATGAACGTCGCATGTATGTCTCCTTGGTGACGCTCCGTTTTCGCGCATTTGCGGCGCGGTCCGGTGGCGGCCTGAACATACACCTGGGACAGGCATTGTCAAGACCGGCTGAATGCGCTACCCTCTACATACAACCTCACTCTCCCCCACGGGGACCCCCTAGGGCCTCCGCATGGGGTTTTTGCGTATTTCCGTTTTTTCGTCCGGGCGCAGGGCCTGGCCTTAACGGAAACCGCCGAAAAACATGGACTTCAAACTCTCCACCAAAATGCAGCCCAAGGGCGACCAGCCTGAAGCCATCAAGAAATTGACGGCCGGCCTTGAAGAAGGCGCGCGATACCAGACCCTCCTCGGCGTCACCGGCTCCGGTAAGACGTTCACCATGGCCAACGTCATCCGCAACGCCGGCAAGCCCGCGCTGGTCATCGCCCACAACAAGACGCTCGCCGCGCAGCTCTGCAACGAGTTCCGCGAATACTTCCCGGAAAACCAGGTGGACTATTTCGTGTCGTACTATGACTACTACCAGCCGGAAGCGTACATCGCCTCCAGCGACACCTACATAGAGAAGGAAGCGATGATCAACCAGGAGATCGACCGCCTGCGCCACAGCGCCACGCAAGCGCTGCTCACGCGCAAGGACGTCATCATCGTGGCATCGGTGTCCTGCATCTACGGCCTCGGCGCGCCCGCGGCATATGAAGCGATGCACCTGCGCCTGTCCGTGGGTCAGCCGCTCACGCGCGGCGACATCCTGCGCCACATGGTGCAGATGCAGTTCGAACGCACGCCGTCGGATCTGAAGCGCGGTTCCTTCCGGTCACGCGGCGAGATCCTGGAGATCATGCCGGCGGGGGAGGAAATCATCATCCGCATCGAATACGCGGGCGGGAAGATCACGCGCATCGAGAAGTTCGACCACGTCACGCGCAAGAGCCTTGGCACGCAGGATAACGTCTGGATCTTCCCGGCCAAGCACTTCATCACCCCGCCAGGCGAGCGGGAGCGCGCCGCGGAAGCCATCAAGGCGGAACTCAAGGAGCGGCTGGAATACTTCAACAAGAAAGGCCTGCTGCTCGAAGCGGAACGCCTGGAACGCAAGACCAACTTCGACCTGGCGATGCTGCGCGAAGTCGGCTACTGCCACGGGATCGAGAACTACTCGCGGCATCTCTCCGGCCGTCCCGCGGGAGAAGCCCCGGACACGCTGCTGGCGTACTTCCCCAAGGACTTCCTCTGCTTCATCGACGAATCGCACGTCACGGTCCCGCAGATCTCCGCCATGAGCAACGGCGACGCGGCGCGCAAGAAGACGCTCATCGATTACGGCTTCCGCCTGCCGAGCGCCATGGACAACCGCCCGCTGCGCTTCGAGGAATTCCTGGAGCGCGTGCCGCAGACGGTGTTCGTCTCGGCCACGCCGGCACCGTTCGAGATTCGCGAGTCCAAGGGACACGTGGTGGAGCAGGTCATCCGTCCTACCGGCCTGGTGGATCCCAAGATCACGGTGTCGCCAGTCACTGCGTCCGGCGGCAAGCTCGGGCAGATAGACGACCTCATCGACCGCATCGATCGCAACGTGGCCTCCGGCGACCGCACGCTCGTCACTACGCTCACCAAGAAGATGGCGGAAGACCTCACCAAGTACCTCGGTGAGAAGAAGCACAAGGTGGCATACCTGCACTCCGACGTCCTGACCATAGACCGCACGCGGATCATCACGGATTTCCGCCGCGGCAAGTACGACATCCTGGTGGGAGTGAACCTGCTGCGTGAAGGCCTCGACATGCCGGAGGTGACGCTTGTCGCCATCCTAGACGCGGACAAGGAAGGCTTCCTCCGCAGCGACACGTCGCTCATCCAGACCATCGGCCGCGCGGCGCGCAACGTGAAGGGCGAAGTCGTCCTGTACGCCGACAAGATCACCGGATCGATGGAACGCGCCATGGGCGAGACGGAACGCCGCCGCAAGAAGCAGCTCAAGTACAACGAAGAGCACGGCATCACGCCGCAGACCATCATCAAGGTGATCAAGGACATCATGGAGGGGCTGGAGAACGACGAGCAGCGCAAGGCGGCCGCCGCGCTCGCGCTGGAGCTCTCGGCCGATTCGCGTGATCTCCTGTCCATCGTGCATGAGAAGGAAAAGCAGATGCGCGCCGCCGCCAAGGAATTGCAATTCGAACTCGCAGGCATGCTCCGCGACGAGATCAAGGAGCTCTCCAAGAAACTGGAAGCGTCGCGGCCTGCGGGAATCGGACCGCACGCCAAGGAGAAGGGGAATCGCGGCAAGAAGGGCCTCTTGGCCAAGTACAAGTCGCGGCCGAGCCTGGCGGACCCGGGCACCGATCCGGACGCACCGGCGCCGGGGGCGCCTGGGGACGGCAGCGGGGCTGGCGGCACGACGGGAACAGATGGAAAGCCCGCTGAAACTCCCAAGAAGGCCTTCCGGAACCGCTGGATGAAACGGGGGAAATGAAAACGTCCCCCTCATGAA
>JBEEJS010000010.1:0-4340 GCA_041169025.1 Candidatus Parcubacteria bacterium | reverse complement strand
CCGAACGCGCCGCTCACGTACAGGGTGCGCGTGACCACGCCGTCGGCATCAGTGCGCTCCGTGAGCGTGGCGCGGTACTTACGGCCGGAGGAAAACGGCAGTTCGTCGAGCACGCGGTACTGCCCCGCGAGCGCGTCCTTGCCGATGCCGGCCTTGGCGGCGAGCACGGTGAGCGCGCCTTCGGTGGCGTCGCCGATGGCTTCGTACCGCTCTTGGCGCAAATCGATCACTGCGGAGCTGGAGAACGCCGCGGCCACGAGGAGCGCCTCGAGTTCCGGCACGTCTCCGGCGCGCATCTCGCGGCCGTCCACGGTGAACGTCCCCTTCGGTTCCCAACCCTCGCCGCTCACGGCCACGTCATGCCCGGCCAGCGCCAGGCGCCGCACGGTCATCTTGTTCTCGGTGAGCGTGCCGGTCTTGTCGGTGCAGATGACGTCCGCGGCGCCGAGCGTCTCCACGCTGGGCACGTGCCGCACGATGACGCCGCGCTTCGCCATGCGCTGCACGCCGATGCCGAGCACCACCGCGAGCACCGCAGGCAATCCTTCCGGCACCACGCTCACGAGCATCGCCACGGTGAAGAAGAACATCTCCCGCAGCGGGAACCCGCGCCACACGCCCACGCCGAACGCGACGACGGCCAGGAGGAGCGCCGCCGCGCCGATGTTCCTGCCGAGCGCGTCAAGCCGCGATTCGAGCGGCGTCCGTCCGCGCGTGATGGCCTGCAGCGAGAGCGCGATCTTCCCGAACGCCGTCCGCGTGCCGATCTCCGTGACCGCCGCGCGCGCGACGCCGCTCACCACCACGGTGCCGGCCCAGAGCATGCCGGTGCGGTCCGGGAGCGCGGCATCAACGGCGGCCACGCCCGCGTGCTTCTCCACCGGGCGCGATTCGCCGGTGAGCGCGGATTCGTCGGTGCGGAGGTCGCGCGAATCGATGATGCGCGCATCCGCGGGGACGCGCGCGCCTTCGGCCAGGAGCACGATGTCGCCGACGGCGATGCCCGCCGCCGGGATGCGGTGCATCATGCCATCGCGCATCACCGTGGCTTCCGGCGCGGACAGGCTGCGCAAGTGGCGCACGGAATCCTCGGCGCGGCGCTCCTGCACGTAGCCGATGACCGCCTTGAGGAGCAGCGCCAGCGCGATGCCGAACGCATCCTGCGCTTCTCCCGCGGCGATGGAGATGATCCCTGCCGCGATCAGGATGTAGATGAGCGCGCTATTGAACTGCTTGAAGAACAGGTAGAGCGACGACGTGCGCGGCGGTTCCGGCAGCGCGTTCGGCCCGTCGGCGTTGAGCCGGCCGGCCGCGGCAGCATCGGAAAGACCGGCCTTCGCATCGGTATCGAGCGCGGCAAGCAGGTCGTCAATTGGCAACGCGTGCGGGTTCCTGACGTCCATGCGGATTGCGCCACGGGGCGGCGGTTATTTCGGGGTGTCGCGCTCAACGGGTCACGCGCTGGTAGCGGCCGGTGAGCGTCGCTTCGCCCACGACGTGGCCCTCCATGACGCGCAGGAGATCGGTGACGGTGGCATCGGGTTTGAGCGGGAGCGTCAGGTCCAGCGCATACAGCGTGAAGACGTAGCGATGCGAGCCGAACGGCGGGCACGGCGCGTGCCACCCCTGTTCGCGCGTGCTGGTCATGCCCTGCACCGCGCCTTCCGGCACGTCGCCGGATGCCAACGCCGCGTCCTTGGGAGCGACGTTCCAGAGCGTCCAGTGCGTCCATGTCCCGGACGGCGCGTCCGGATCGCGGACGGTGAGCGCGAGCGATTTCGCGTCGCGCGGAATGTCGCTCCAGGCGAGCGGAGGGGGCACGCCACGGCCGTCGCAGGTGAACGCGGGCGGGATCGACTGATTGTCCTCGAACGCCGAGCTGATGAGTTTCATATGGCCGATGATCGGCATGCCCGCGTCGCGTCCGGCGCCCGATCCGCCGTCGCCGATGCGCCCATGCGACCACAGCGCGGAAACGGCGACGATGACGAGCACCGCGTCGATGACGAAGAAATACAGGATGCGTTTTCCGAAAAGCTGGCGGACGGTCATACGGTGCGGCGGTTCGCGCGGCTCGCGGCGGTGCGCGGACGCTTGGCGCGTTTCGGCGCGCCCCGCGGCGCCGTTTCCATTCCTACGCGCACGACGCGCGCACCGGAGAACGCCACGCCTTCCTTTTTCAACCGCGCGATCTTCGCCCGTTCGCCGCCGCGGTTATACTCTCCCGCGCGCAAGTCGGCCCGCACCACGCGGTGGCACGGCACGTTCGGGTCATGGTTCGCCTTCATGAGCGACCCCACGGCCCGCGCGGCACCGGGACTTCCTGCGGCTCGCGCCACCTCTCCATAGGTGCGGACCTGCCCGCGAGGGATGCGGCGGACGACGGCCAAGGCTTTGTCACGGAAGGTCTTCATATATGAAGATGATACCACGGTTGGATGGGCTTCGCAGCGGCCCGCGCCCGGGCGCGGCAGGATTGCCTTCCCGTTCCCATGTGGTAGGCTCGACCTATCAGTACCTTCCCAAGAGAAAGGAGCCCATCCATGGGCTATCCACGATTGCTCGTCTACGTCCGCCACGCCGAATCCGAAGGGAATGCGCTGGCGGAAATCCACGGTTCGCGCGACGAAGCGCTGGCGACGCTCGGCGTCTCCACGCAACAGTACCGGCTCTCCGAACGCGGCAAGGCCCAGGCGACCATCACCGGTGACTTCGTGCGCGCCACCTACGGCGAGTTCGACGCCATCTACACCTCCACGTACGGGCGTACGCAGGAGACGCTGCATCTGATGGGATACGGACCGGCGACGTTCGATGACAGCCGCCTGGACGAATCGCAGTTCGGCATCTTCCACTTCCACACCGCGGACGAACTGGCCGCGCTCTATCCGCGCGAGGCCGAACGCCTCCGCATCGTGGGCGACTACCACTACCGCGCCCCCGGCGGCGAGAACTGGCCGGACGTGGAACTCCGCGTGCACGGGTTCAGCGACATGCTGCGCCGCGAGCATGACGGCCAGCGCGTGCTCGTGGTCGGCCACGGCAACTACTTCCGCGCCTGGCGCCGCGTGCACGACCGTTGGACGGTGGACCAGGTCATGGCCGTCACCGGCAATACCGCCATCGCCAATGCCGGCGTCGCGGAGTACCGCGCGGACGGCATCGAGCGCGCGCGGTTCACCTTTCATGGCATCACTGTGCCGTGGAAGAACGACCCGCGGCTCGATCCCCCGGCTGATGACGACCGCGAATAATCGCGCGCGTCCGCGAGCAGCCTAAATCTGAAGACGTACCGAAAGCGGCCCCCGAGCGGGCCGCTTTTTCCTTGTCTTGGAATGCCATGTTCACTTCTTCCTCGCCGCCATCGGCGCGGCCAAACCCGCCAAGACCTCCGCGGCGTGGAGCGCCGGCTTCACGTCCTCGTAGATCATCCCGATCTTCCCTTCCGGCGTGATGAGGTACGACCAGCGCTTGATGCCCATGTACTCGCGTCCCATGAACTTCTTCTTGCCCCAGACGCCGTATTTTTCCACGAGGTCCTTCTCTTCGTCCGCCAGGAGCGAGAACGGCAGGTCGTACTTGCCGGCGAACTTGGCATGCGACTTCACCGAATCGGTGCTGGCACCGAGCACCGTGATGCCTGCTTTCTTGAAGGCCGCCGCGCTGTCACGAAGCGAACAGGCCTCGGTGGTGCAACCCGGGGTATCGTCCTTGGGATAGAAGTAGAGCAAGACCCATTTTCCTTTATAGTCCTTCAGGGAGTGCGTGACGCCGTCTTGGTCGGGGAGGTTGAAATCGGGGGCTTTCATGCCGGGCTTGAGCATAGGTATGTGGTTCGCGAGCATCGTACCACTCCGCGCCGGGAATCGAAAACGCGCCCCGTGAAGGGCGCGCCCGATTCATGACAGTTTCACCGTGACGTCCCACTCCCCCTCCTCGTTCTTCGCGATCTCCATGCCGCCGGTGATCTTGCACATCTTGGGCGCCTTGCCCTTGCGGCCGATGAACGCGCCTTCCGCCTTCTTGTCGGTGATGAGGGTGAAGCTGATGTCGTCGTAGATCTCCCCGTTGGCGGCGGCCTCGCGCGTCGCCTCGGTCAGGAGCATGGCCATGAGCGCGGCCGGATCCGGCGCCTCGATCTTGAAGGGTCGCTCCAGCTTTTCGTCTTCGGATTGCCCGGCCAGCGGTTCGCCCGCGCCGAAACATCCTTGGATGAGGGCCGTGAACAGGCCCGCCCTGGTCGACGCCGTCGCATGAGCGCCCTTGCCGCCGGGAAGCAGTTCGAACTTTTTCATATCCCTTACAGTATACCATTTTTGAAGCTCCCCGGCAAGGCGCAT
>JBEEJS010000009.1:0-5717 GCA_041169025.1 Candidatus Parcubacteria bacterium | reverse complement strand
CTTCGTTCGATCTGTGCGACGCCATGGCGACGGCGTCGTCAGATCTCCTCGGCATCGACGGAGCGAACAACGCCATCCTTGCCTTGTTCTCCGTCCTCGGCATCGGAATGGCAATCGCTTTCTTCAAACTGTTTGTCGAAGGATAACGGGCTCGCCCCAGCGCTCCGTAGGGCGCGGGCGAGCGTACCAATATGAGGAACTGGAAAAAAAAACCTTACGACTCGGCCGATTATTTCGTGACCGTGATTGCAGTCGCACTCCTTTGTTACTTTTTTTTCATGAGTGGTCATGACGCAGCGTTGTTGAAAATGTGTCGCGCGGCATTGAACTGAACCCATATGCATGACTGTATCGTGGGACCACCGGGAAGCGGCAAGAGCGTCCTTTCCATGCAACTCGTGGAGAAGGCTCTTCGCCGCGATGCGTCGGGAAAAGTGATAGCCGCTGAACATCTGTATTCGACGGTGGAGCTCAGCGGAACCGATATCCCCTGCACCTTGGTAGCGGCTACGCCGGAAGAGGCACGGCAGAAGAAGATTCCATGGATGTACGACGTGACCTGCGGGGTGCTGTTCATTGATGAGCTGCACGATTACCTGCCGGCACGGGAGTTCGACAAGTTGCCACCGGAAGCGCGGAAGTTCTGGTCGCGCCATAGGCATAGGGATCTCCACATCATCAGCAACACCCAGCATCCCAGCTTCGTCGACAAGTACTGCCGCATCATCACGGACCGGGTCATCCTCGCGAAACTCGTCCGGCTACCGCTCCTCGGCGCCCTAGTCGAAAAAACCGTGAGGCCGCCGGATCCATGCCTTCTCCAACCGAATTTCCCGCATGCGCGCCGCGACGCGCTCGGTGACCGGCACAACACGCTCGCGAGGTTCCTTCACATGGGAAGCATGATCCGATGGAACGAATACGCGCCCAGCATCCTCAACGACGAAGAAAGCCTGGACATGTCATACCTCGAAGCCCAGGGCATCAAACCGAAGTCAGCCGGATTCCTCCTGTTCGACATGAAATACGCGAGCATGGCGACCAAAACGGTCCACATGAAGCCCCCAGGAGCCGCTACGCAGAAGGCCATGACGAAAGACCAGCAGGAAGACCTCGGATTCTGAAACATCGTTCTGGTGAGTACGGAGAGCGTGGGTAAAAGCCCTGCATCTCCGGCCCGACCGGAAACCGTACAACCGGAACGCGACTGAGAGGGGTATCAAACCCCTTCTTGTCGTTGCGCGCGCGTCCGCTATGGGCACTTTTTTGACATGAAAACGGACGAACGATAGCATCGAAAAAGGAACGCGCGTCTGGGACTTGTCAACGATTGTTGACAGAATTTGCCGGCGCGGCGGCCGCAAGAGCCTGGCCGCGCCGTGACGGCGCGATCTTGATGTACCGGCCATCCTTCTGATTACGCGGGCCGCCGCGGCGCCAAGGCGCACGCGGCGGCGGCCCTACGACATGTGGATATCTCAACCTAGACAACGTACGACGAACGTACGACAATGAGGATATGAATAGCGACGTTTCCATAATTTGGCCAATACTCGCTTTTGCAATCATCCTCTTTGGACTTACGATTGCAATCCGGTACACCGTACTCTGGTACTGGCAGATTGACCGAAAAACTGTCGCTCTTGAAAAAATCGGAGACGCTCTTGAACGCCTTTCAACCAAATAGCGTCGCAAAACGCACATCTTAGGCGACACATGATAAGGCGGAGAGAAGGGTTTGAGCGGTTTCCTATCGGCCGCCGCGTCGTTCTATTGCCATGCCGTGCACGTGCGCGTTACAGGCGCCGTCGCGCTTCCGTTCCCGGATTCGATTCCATTATTGTCCGATGATTTTAGATCCGATTTTTTGTCCGGTTTGCAATATTTTTTACCGCTACCAGAGTCACATTTGTGTCCCGCCGGCCATCAAAAATTGCTTGATTTCATTGGCTTTTTCGCATATGAAGGCGATATTTATGCTGGGTTAAGCAGAAAAAACCCCTCTCCGGATGGAGAGGGGTTTCGTATCAGTTCGTATCACGCAGTTGGCCGCGGTCCGAGGATCTGTGCCAGTCGCACGTCGTCCACGGTCTCTTCTTCGAGCAAGACCTTGGCCAAGGCCTCGAGCTTGTCCCGATGCAGGGTGAGGAGCTTCATGGCGCCTTCCTTGCACGCGCTCGTGATCTTCATGACCTCGCCGTCGATGGCTTCGGCCGTCTTCTGGCTGTAGTTCGCTTCGGTCTCTGACCCCAGGAAGCTCTGGCGTACCGTCCCGAAGGTCCGGTCACCGAGCTCAGGTGCCATGCCGAACCGCGTGACCATCTTGTGCGCCAAGTCGGTCGCGCGGTCGTAGTCGTCGGATGCTCCGGTGGAAAAGTCGTCGCTCCCGAGGAGCAGCTTTTCCGCCTCGCGTCCGCCGTAGAGCACCTTGAGCAGGGTCTTCAGGTGCGAGACCTGCATCAGCATGCGTTCGTCGTCGGATACCGAGATGGTGTATCCGGCGGCGCGACCGCGGCCGATGATGGTGACCTTCTGGACCGGGTCGGCGTCAGGCAGGAAGTGGCCCACGGTGGCGTGGCCGGCTTCGTGCCAGGCGATGATCTCCCGTTCCTTGGGTGACATCAGCTTGCCCTTGCCTTGCGAGCCGAGCATGACGCGTTCGATGGCCTGGATGCAGTGCGCTTGCGTCACTTCTTCCGAGCCGTCGTTCGTCGCCAGGATGGTCGCCTCGTTGAGGAGGTTCTCCATGTCCGCACCGACGAACCCCGGCGTCATCTTCGCGATGACCGCGTAGTCGATGCCGGGAGCCATCTTCAGCTTGCGGGCGTGGAGGCGCAGGATGTCGGTGCGCGCGGCGCGGTCAGGGCGATCGACGACGATGCGGCGATCGAACCGGCCGGCGCGCGTGACCGCGGGATCCAACGAATCCGGACGGTTGGAGGCGGCGAGGATGATGACGCCGGACATGGGCGAAAAGCCGTCGAGTTCGGCGAGCAGCTGCATGAGCGTCTGTTCGCGTTCGTCGTGGCCGCCGTATCCGCCGGCGATGCTGCGCTTGGAGGCGACGGCATCGAACTCATCGAAGAAGATGATGCACGGCGCGAGTTTCTGCGCCTGTTCGAACAGGTCGCGGATGCGCGCCGCGCCGACGCCGACGAACATCTCGACGAACTCCGATCCCTTGACCGAGAAGAACGGCACGCCCGCTTCGCCCGCGACGGCGCGCGCAAGCAGCGTCTTGCCGGTGCCTGGCGGTCCTTCGAGGAGCGTTCCTTTCGGGACGCGTGCGCCGAGACGGCCGTGCCGCGTCGGGTCCTTGAGGAATTTCACCAGGAACGACAATTCGTGGATGGCCGCTTCGTTTCCGGCGACGTCCGTGAATCGGACGTCAGCCTTCTCGCTGCTGATCAGCTTGGCCTTGCTCTTGCCGACCGCGAGCGGTCCGCCCGCGCCCCTGATGCTTTTGGACATCGAACGGAATATCCAGATGGCGAACGCCACCATGAGGATCGTCGGCAGGAGACTCATGAACCAACCGTCATCGGCAGGCGGCGTCTCATCGAACTGCACGCTTGGGTGCGCGATGAGGACCTCGCGGACCTGGCTGGGATTGCCGGTGTAGGTCCTGGTATGGACCTTGCCGTTCTTCGACAGCGCCAGGATCACGTTGCCCCTGATCGACACGTGGGCGACCTCATGCGCGACGATGCGCGCGATGAGCGCGCTGGTCGGCAATTGGATGATGGTCTCGTTCTGCTCTCCCGTCAGGCGAAGGAAGAGGAACGCCGCCAGGACGATCATGATGGCCGTGAGCACCGGCTGTTTTCTGAGCGTGTTCATCGTACCGCCTTCGGTTGTAGTGGGTTGAAAGAGCGATATATCGCTAAGAATGGCCAAAAAATGCCACGATGTCAGCTTATGCACAAAACCGGGGAAAAGCAAGAGGCCGCCCCTGGGATGGGGCGGCCTCTTAATCTTGGTCTATTTTACCGGGGCCGTAGGGGATGGTGCCGGCTTGTCCGCGGCGCCATTCCCCTGCCCTTTCATTCGGAAGAATATCCGTTCGTTGTACCGGAGATCCACGTACTCCAGCTGCGCTTTTTGCGCACCGATCTTCTCGCGCAGGATGATGCCGAGGCGTTCGCCCTGCACGTCGAACGGCAGCGCGGAGCTCATGAGCACGCGCCAGTCCCCCGCCATCACGCCTTCCACCGTCTCCGATGACGCGCGCACCAGGAAGCTCGAGACTTTCGTGCCGGCGATGTCGGGCAGGCGCGAGTACGCCTGCAAGATGAGCCGCATCGCCGTTCCCGGCACCATGGTTGCGCCAGGGACGGCATCCTTGGCATCCGCGGTGCCCGGAAGCGCTTCCTCCACCATGATGAGCGGCACCGGTCCTCCTTGCGCGTCGGGTGCGGCATCACCTTTCATGGCAGCGGCGATGGCGGCCGCGCCAGGCGTCTTGGGGGTGACCGTGGTCTTGGTGACCGGCGCGTCTTGGGCCGTGCCACCGACAGGCACCGATTGCGCGCCAAGCCCCGCTACGGCGACGGCATCCATGCGCGGCGGCAAATCCCCGAGCGCGCCGATCTCCGTCGCGGACAGCTCGCGGATGACCACACCGTCGGCATCGAGCGCGTACAGCCGATCATGCCAATCGAGCGCTGCGCGGGCGACCTTCTCCGTGGCGGTCACGACCAGCGTGTCCGGCAGTTTCTTGTGCAGCGCGATGCCGCCCAGCTGCACGCGTCCGGCGATATCATGGAGTGCGCTGCCCGAATCGAAGACAATCAGGTTGGCGTGCGGGATGATGCCGAGCAGCCGGCCCTGCAGGTGCGACTGCAGGCCGGCGCGGATGGCGTCTTCCGTCGGTTTGCTGACCCCGCTCACTTCGATGGTCGAAGCCTGGAACGCGGGCGACCAGAACAGGTACCAGAGCGCCCCCGCTCCGATGATGCCGCACAGCGTGATGAACACGCGACGCGATGACGCGGGGTTCGATGGGCGCGCGTTCATGCGCCGGGACCCTCCTCCGCGCGGAAACATGGGATTGCCGCCGCGTGGGCGGTGGAAATCCCTGGTGATGCGCCGCGGTTTGTCGTATTTGCGGAAAGCCATATCGGGAATGCGGTTACCTGGCGGCGGCGTGGGTCTTGGCGCGGGCGTCCTTCCCGTTGGCGGCCGCCGGATGGCGCGCAGCGGTCCCAGTGGCGCGCGCGGGGGCGTACGACCGCAACAGCGCCTTCTTCTCCGCATGCCGCTCCAGCGCCAAGCGGATGATCTCATCCAGGAGCGCCGCATACGGCAGTCTGCTCGCCTCCCACAGCTTGGGATACATGCTGATGGAGGTGAACCCGGGCAGCGTGTTGATCTCGTTGATGAACGCGTCGCCCGTCTGGCGGTTCACCAGGAAATCGACGCGCGCCAAGCCGGCGCAGTCCGTGGCACGGAAGGCCTTCGCCGCGAGGTCGCGGAGGTGCTCCGCGGTGCCGTTCGCGAGCGCCGCGGGGATGATGGCGGCGGACTTTCCGTCCAGGTATTTGGCGGCGTAGTCGTAGAACTCGCCTGACGGGACGATCTCGCCGGCCACGGAAACGCGCGGCGCGTCGTTGCCGAGCACCGCCAGTTCGATTTCGCGGGCGTCAGGAACAGCGGCTTCCACGAGCACGCGGCGGTCGTAACGCAGCGCGTCTTCGATGCCGGCTTCCAGTTCGGCG
>JBEEJS010000008.1:0-5152 GCA_041169025.1 Candidatus Parcubacteria bacterium | reverse complement strand
TCCATGGCGGAGAAGAGCGCGCGCATGACATGCGCGAATTCCGGAACTTCCGAGGGAAAGAACGTCGGTACGTGGTGGCCCATGCGGTGCACGTGCCAGAAGTGCTTGAGGTCCTTCACTGCCGCATCCTTGGCGCCCTCCGCGCCGAATGGGAAGTACCCCGAACGACCGAACGTCTCCTTACGATTCTGGTTGTAGTTCCGCAGCAGCGCCTCCGTTGGCAAGCGCCCCACGCGGAGCGTCGCCGCGGTGGCGATGGCGTCCAGGTCCGGATCCACGCCGTGGCCCAGCGCCGCGATGAAGCCGTATTCCCGGCTCTTCTCCATGTAGTCGCGGTCCGCGTTCGGTTCGCGGAAATCCACGACGGGGAGTTCGATGCTCTTTACGACGCGCACGGCGTCCTTTTTGCGTGTGCCCATGTCCTGCCGCCTTTCGGGACGGGTGTCCCAAGCGAACCGTACTAAGCGGGACGGGTTGCGTCAAAAAACCCCGCCATGCAGGCGGGGTTTTCTCGTTTCAGGGCGATACGCTCACTTCGACTCGCGGTAGCTCCGCGGCGCTATGCAGTCTTCGATCTTCTTGTCCGGCCGAAGGCGCATGAACCTGGCGTTGCGGATCTTCCCGGTCTTCTCGAACCGGTCTTCGAACGCGGCTTGCACGACGATCGGATACTGCGCTTCGTCCGCAAGCGTGCGGCGCATCTCGCGCGTGAACGACCCGAGGCGTCCGCATCTGAACTCCTTCCCGGTCTCCGGATCGCGTTGGAGCAGGACCAATTCCTTCACCTCTTCGTTCCCGTCGCGCATGACTCGCTCGCGAACGATGAAGTCGTCTTCGAAGATCGGCTTCCATTTGTAGCATCCCTTGGGACGCTGCGGGCTCTTGCCGTCCGTGCGGAAGGTGATGAGGAAGTCGTTGTCATAGAGGACGAGGCCTTCCCATTTCTTCTCACGGACCGTCGCTTGGGCCTCCGCCAAGGTGCAGTCGAGCACCGGGACGGGGAACGTGTGCGCGACGCCGTTTGTCAGGAGCATGACGTTGATCCTCAACAAGATCTCGTAATACGGGACGTTGCACGGCTTCCCGTCCAGGAACAGGATGTTGAACACCATGTACCTGATGAAACCGTACGTCCGCTGCGCCGTGATGGCCTTTTCCAGCCCGGACTTCATGACGCTCGCGACTTTCGTGAAATCGTCGCTGTCATCCTCGTCGATCACCGCTTCGCCGACGAGCAGCGCGTTCTTGAGTCCGAGCTTCTTCAGCTCTTTCTTGAGATGCAGCAACTTGTCGTCGATCTCATTGATGCCGTCCGTATAGAGCCGGACGACTCCCTTGCGATCGAACGCGGCGAACATCTTGTAGCCGTCGCGCTTCCGCGTCTTGATGAGACGGCCCTGCTTCTCAAGCGCCTCAATGACCGAGGGATCGTAATTCTCCTGCGTGATCGGTTTGCCGAGCACGAACCCCTTCTGCAGCGTTCCGTTGAAGTCCAATGCCTACCTCCGCGTGTCGTTTGGTTGTGGAAGAACGCACGGACGATAGCAAAATTGGCCGCGCCCGTCAATCATCGACATGAGAAAAAGCCCCGCCTGCAAAGAGGCGGGGCAAGGAAGCGCGGCACCGCGGAGATTACAGGTCAATGACCGTCTTGTCGTCCGCCAGCACCAGTTCGAATGGCAGTTTCTCCGCGAGGTCGCGCCCGGTCATGTCCTTGATGGCATGGCCGGCCACGAGCTCGATCATGGTGTTCCAGTGCATGCACACCAGGCGTTGCACGCCGGCACGTTTTGCCAGGTTGAACACCTGACTGGTGGTGGAGTGGCCGGAGTTCCGCGCCAGCTCCGCCAGATCGTCCGTGAAGTTGCATTCGTGAATGAGCGTGTGCGCGCCCTTCACGAACGAGGTCGGCACCTCATCCGCGCAGGCGTCGGTGACGTAGACGATGTCGCGGCCGTTCGGGAGCGACAGGCGGTATCCTGTGGAACCGCCGGGATGCGGGAGGGAGATCGGCACGTAGCGGACTCCGTTCGCCTCCCAAGCGCCTCCGGGACCGGCGCCAGTCATGCCCGGCTCCGCAGCGATCAGCTCGTAGCCGATGGCCGGATGCGACACCGGCAGCGGGAACAGCGGTCCGCCGAACAATTGATCGCGGATGGCGCGCAAGTGGTCGCCGTGCGCAATGACCGCAGCCTTGCGACCGGTCCGCCACAGCACGTCGATGCCGTACGTGAGGCCGATGGTGTGGTCAATGTGGCCGTGCGAGATGAACGTCTTGAGCGGCAGGTCCTTGGGGACCTGGTCCAAGAGGCCGCGCACCCGGTAAAACCCGCTGCCGGCATCAAGGACGATGCCGAGCTCCGGGATCATCATGCAGGTGGTCTCGCGGAAGCCGTTGGGGTGGTAACCGGCGGAACCGAGGATGTGGAGTTTCATGACACGTCTCCGTGTTTGGCCCATGCGGGGCGGGTTGAAGGAACTACTGCCAGCATAGACGCCCGGGACAAAGTGGTATATACTGTCTTATAATCATTAGACGAATATGCAGGACCCCAAGCGCATCCTCTCCCGCCTCGGCCTGGCCGACTCCGAGACCGCCGTCTACGTGGCCATGCTTCGTGGTGCCGTCACCGCGCGCGACATC
This sequence comes from Candidatus Parcubacteria bacterium, assembly GCA_041169025.1. Classification (GTDB taxonomy): domain Bacteria; phylum Patescibacteriota; class Patescibacteriia; order SG8-24; family SG8-24; genus JBEEJS01. Next base: position 2,508 of record JBEEJS010000008.1, on the reverse strand, counting down.
ATGAAAGTCACGCGCCAGAAGCGGCCCACCGTCTACTACGCCATCGGCAAACTGGAAGAGCGCGGCCTGGTGCGCGATACCGGACGTGGCGGGGAGGAACGGTATGCCGCTGAACCTCCGGAACGTCTACGCACGCTGGTCGAGGGACGCAAAAAAGAGTTGGATGCCCTTGCCCAAGACGTGACCGCGCTCATCCCCTCTCTCGCACCCAAGGCGCGCGCCGCCGATCACCGCCCGCACGTGGCGTTCTACGAAGGCGTGGAGGCGGTGAAGAGCGTCATCATGGAGACGCTGTACTGCCGCGGTCGGCACATCGATTCCATCGCGCCGAGTGACAACTTCTTCTGGCAGGTGGGTCACGGATTCGCGAACGCCTACATGAGCGAGCGTGCCACCCGCAAGATCCGCACGCGCAACCTTTGGGAAAACCCCGCGAGCGACCGCGTGAAGAAGCAGCACTATGCGGGACTGTCCGAGATCCGACTGCTCCCTGCCGTGATGCATGGCCGCTTCACCACCACCATCTTCCTCTTTGACGACAAGACGCTGTACATCTCTTCGTTGGACAACGCATACGCCCTCCTGGTCACGTCGCGCGAACATCACGAGACGATGGCGGCGGTATTCGATGGACTGTGGGCGGGGTCAAAGATCATTGACCGATGACCCTTGCCGTGTTATGACGGATGCGGTCCTTTCCACAATGGAGGCACTGCATGCTGGAGCTCTTTCTCATCACCAATGTCTGGTTATTCTGGGGATTCGTCGCGCTCGACGTCATCATCGCCGCGACGTGCGTGTACCGGAAGCATTTCGTGGCCGCCTGGCTCGCCTTCATCGGCGGACTCGGCGTCATGAGCCTCCTGAAGATGTTCGATGCGCCGGCGTTTCTCCACTTCGTCATCTCGAACCCGCTGGGGTTCGTGCTGAACTGCGCTTGTATCTTCGGGATCATTTCGGTCTTCGGGCTGTTGTACGCCACGTATCGCCTGCGAAAACTGATCCTGTCGCGAAAAGCGACGTTCGCGGAGAATCGCGTGAAGTACGCGGAGAACGTCGTGCGAGCGGCTGCGCAACGGGCAAAGGAGGAGGAAGAGGAGCGCAACCGACCAGCGCCGCGTACTAATGAATTCGAGGACGATCGGTCAGGCCGACGAGGCCGCGGTTCGGAGCGGAATCGGCAGCCGGAGCCGAAAACGACGGTTCCACCGGTCCTTGAGTCGCTCGAACCTCGAGCGCGCGTCATGGCCATCGCGGACTTCGGCCGCATGAACGACATCGGCTTCAGCGAACGCACGCAGCAGCAGACCGTCCTCATCCGCCACTACGCGGGCGAGATCGCCTCATGGATCGCCTATTGGTGGCTGTTCATCATCGGCTATGTCGTGGCCGATCTGCTGACTGACGCCGCGCATTGGGTCTATACGCAAGTCAGCGGCGCCTATCAGCGCATGGCCGACAAGCTGATGCGAGACGCGTAGCCCCGTTCCAAAGCCGCTTCGTGTTTCACGAGGCGGCTTTTTCTTTGTGTCAGACCTCGGTCCGGCCAGCTCCGCTACCGGTTTACGGCGAAGTGTCGTATAATGCCACCACTATGCCTGCCTCCCCCCGTGCCCTCGCCCTCCTCGGCGACTACCTGGTCTATCTTGAAGTGGAACGCAACCGCTCCGAGCGCACGGTGAAGAATTATGATTTCTACTTGCGGCGTTTCTTCCTGTGGTTCGACGGCAAGAAGCCCGAGGACATCACGCTCGATGACGTCCGAGCGTACCGCGTCTGGCTCAACCGCCACCGCGATGCCCGCGACAAGGCCATGAAGAAGAACACGCAGAACTACCACCTGATCGCGCTGCGGTCGTTCCTCAAATACCTGGCCAAGCGCGACGTGAAGACCATGGCGCCGGAGAAGATCGAGCTCGCCAAGATGCCGGAGCGCTCCGTGGCGTTCCTGGAAGTGAACGAGCTGGAGCGCATCATGGCCGCTCCCTTGCATGGCAAGGAGGCGACGCCGGAAACGCCGCTGGTGAAACTGCGCGACAAGGCCATCCTGGAACTGCTGTTCTCCACCGGCCTCCGCGTGTCCGAACTCGCCACGCTGCGCAAAGACATGATTAACCTGCAGCGCGAGGAGTTCACCGTGCGCGGCAAAGGCGACAAGCCGCGCGTGGTGTTCATGTCCGGTCAGGCACGGCACTGGGTGAGCGCGTACCTGCAGCGCAGACGTGACATGTCTCCGTACGTCTTCGTCAGCCATGACCGCGCGGGCAAGGGCCGCGACTACGACGGTGGCCTGACGCCGCGCAGCGTGCAGCGCATCGTGGAGGGCTATGCGCGCGAGGCCGGCATCACCAAGCGCATCACGCCGCATACCGTGCGCCACACCTTCGCCACGGATCTGCTGCGGAATGGCGCGGACATTAGAAGCGTTCAGACCATGCTTGGCCATTCCAGTATCACGACGACGCAGATCTATACGCATATCACGGACGAGCGCTTAAGGGAGACGTA
>JBEEJS010000007.1:0-12824 GCA_041169025.1 Candidatus Parcubacteria bacterium | reverse complement strand
TCTTGAATGATTTTTTAGCGTAACAAAGCAAAAAAGTGCCAATATTAAGCACATATCCCCATCAAGCTTAAAACAGGGATAACATGTGGATAAAATCGGCCACCACTTGCGTTTTAGATGGACTGCAATTTTAGGTCGGTGGAAAAGCCCATTTTTTGCCATCCAACGGGAAAACAAAAAAGGCTAAATTAAGCCCTAAACCAGCCATACTTGACAAGGTTTGCCATCACCCCTTGACGCTCTTGTCCACAGCTGATATTCTCGTCAAGAATACGTCGAGTATCAGCCGCCGGGTACTCGCTAATCGGCACAGCCATTGCTCCCAATGTTTGCCGAGAAATTCTCCTCGTAAAGACGACCACTTAATCGCCCTGTCGGATTCGCAAGCGCGTCAATGACGCGGATCCATACGCAGGGGGATTTTTTGTCGTATTGCGGGGCTGCGGCACGAAAAGGCACGAAAGCACAGGTACCGGCCGACCGGTCTCGTTGAAAAATGCGCTTCTTCATTCATTTGCGAACAGCAGGCAAAAACCCATTTTTCCAGCCTATGTTATTCAAACGCCAAGCGCCCAAGACTCGCGAGAGGAAGACGTTCACCGAAATCAAGGACGCGCTCAAGCTGCCGGACCTCATCGAGGTGCAGAAGCGCTCGTACGACTGGCTGTTCAAGGACGGCCTGCGCGAGCTCTTCGAGGAAGTTTCTCCCATCAAGGACTTCATCGGCCGCGACCTCGAGCTGTACTTCCTGAACTACTACCTGGACGAGCCGAAGTTCGACGAGACCACCGCCAAGGCCAAGAACCTCACCTACGAGGCTCCTCTTCGCGTCAACGCGCGCCTCATCAACAAGCGCACTGCGGAGACCAAGGAGCAGGAGATCTACCTCGGCGACTTCCCGCTCATGACGGACCGCGGCACGTTCATCATCAACGGCATCGAGCGCGTGGTCGTTTCGCAGCTGGTCCGCTCGGCCGGTGTCTTCTTCACGTCGGAGCTCGTCCGCGGACGCAAGCACTTCGGCGCAAAGATCATCCCGAACCGCGGCGCGTGGCTGGAAATGGAAACGGACAGCAGCAACGTCATCTGGGTGAAGATCGATCGCAAGCGCAAGGTGGCCGTCACTTCGCTCCTGCGCGCGTTCGGTTACACCACCAACGAGGAGATCCTCGCGCTCTTCAAGGACGTGGACAAGCACCCGTCCATCAAGTTCATCGAAGCGACGCTCAACAAGGACGCGTCCACCAACGAGGAAGAGGGCCTGAAGGAGGTCTACAAGCGCATCCGTCCGGGCGATCTCGCCACCACGGACAACGCGCGCTCCCTCATCTTCTCCATGTTCTTCAACTTCGACCGCTACGACCTGGGCAAGGTGGGCCGCTACAAGTTCGCCCAGCGCTTCGCCATCGAATACACCCAGGAGCAGATCGAGAAGCCGGAACACCGCATCCTGAAGCGCGAGGACATCGTGGCCATCGTGCGCGAGGTCATCAACCTGAACATCACCCAGGCAGAACCGGATGACGTGGACCACCTCGGCAACCGCCGCGTCCGCGCCGTCGGCGAGCTGGTGCAGAACCGCCTCCGCGTGGGTCTTTCCCGCATGGAGCGCATCATCAAGGACCGCATGTCCACCATGGACATCATGACGCTGACGCCGTCCCGTTTGGTGAACGCGCGTCCGATCATCGGCGTGGTGCGCGAGTTCTTCATGTCCTCGCAGCTCTCGCAGTTCATGGACCAGACCAACCCGCTTTCCGAGCTGGAGCACAAGCGCCGTTTGAGCGCGATGGGCCCTGGCGGTCTTTCCCGTGAGCGCGCAGGCTTCGACGTCCGCGACGTGCACCCCACGCACTACGGCCGCATCTGCCCGATCGCCACTCCTGAAGGACCGAACATCGGTCTCGTGGGTCACCTCGCGTCGTACGCTCGGGTGAACGAGTACGGCTTCATCGAGACGCCGTACCGCAAGGTCATCAAGGACAAGAAGGGTCGCGCGCAGGTCACGATGGAAATCGTGTACATCAACGCGTTCGCCGAAGAGAAGTCCGTGACCACTTCCGCCACCACGCCCATCGACAAGGACGGCTACTTCATCGAGGAGAAGGTTGCGGTGCGTAAGAACGGCGAACCGACCGTGGCGCACGTGAACGAGATCGACTTCATGGACGTGTCGTCCAAGCAGATCGTCTCCATCGCCACCGCCTGCGTACCGTTCCTGGAGCACGACGACGCCAACCGCGCGCTCATGGCCACCAACATGCAGCGCCAGGCGGTGCCGTGCATCAAGCCGGACGCGCCCATCGTGGGCACGGGCTTCGAGCGCCGCGCGGCGCAGGACTCCGGCCACGTCATCGTGTCCGAGATCGACGGCGTCATCGCGGCAGTGCAGGGCGACATGATCGTCGTGCAGGGCGACGGCGAGACGCGCACCTACAAGCTTTCCAAGTTCGTGCGCTCCAACTCCTCCACCTGCATCAACCAGCGCCCCACCGTCATGAAGGGCGACAAGGTGGAAGCCGGCGACGTCATCGCCGATGGCGCGTCCGTGGACCATGGCGAGCTCGCACTCGGCCAGAACCTCCTGGTGGCGTTCCTCTCCTGGGAAGGCTTCAACTACGAGGATGCCGTCATCCTGAACGAGCGCCTGATCCACAACGACCGCTACACCTCCATCAACATCGAGAACTACACGATGGACGTGCGCGAGACCAAGCTCGGCCCTGAAGTGGTCACGAGCGACATCCCCAACATTTCCGAAGAGAAACTGAAGAACCTCGACGAGAACGGCGTCATCCGCATCGGCGCGGAAGTGGCCGGCGGCGACATCCTCGTGGGTAAGATCACGCCCAAGGGCGAGACGGAGCTCTCCGCCGAAGAGAAGCTCCTCCGCGCCATCTTCGGCGAGAAGGCACGCGACGTTCGCGATTCTTCGCTGTACCTCGAACACGGCGCGCACGGCAAGATCGTGGATATCAAGACCTTCACGCGCGATGCGGGCGACAAGCTCCCGCCGGGCGTGATCATGAGCATCCAGATCGCCGTCGCCGCGCTCCGCAAGATCCAGGTGGGCGACAAGATGGCCGGACGCCACGGCAACAAGGGTGTCGTGTCCAAGGTCGTACCGCAGGAGGACATGCCGTTCCTCGCGGACGGTACGCCGGTCGACATCATCCTTTCTCCGCTCGGCGTCGTCTCCCGTATGAACCTCGGTCAGATCCTTGAGACGCATCTCGGCCTCGCCGCCAACGCCCTGGGCTACCACGCGGTCACCCCGGCGCTCGCAGGCATCACCGAAATGCAGATCCGTGAGGAGCTCAAGAAAGCCGGCTTCCCGGAGGACGGTCAGGTGCCGCTCTTCGATGGCCGCACCGGCGAACCGTTCGACAACAAGGTGACCGTGGGCCACGTGTACATGCTCAAGCTGAACCACATGGTGGAGGACAAGATCCACCAGCGGTCCATCGGTCCGTACTCGCTCATCACGCAGCAGCCGCTCGGCGGCAAGGCGCAGTTCGGCGGCCAGCGCTTCGGTGAAATGGAAGTCTGGGCGTTGGAAGCGTACGGCGCCGCGCACACGCTGCAGGAAATCCTCACCATCAAATCGGACGACGTCCCTGGCCGCTCCAAGGCGTACGAGAGCATCATCAAGGGCGACCCGATCAAGAAGATCAACATCCCTGAATCGTTCAACGTGCTGGTCCGCGAACTCAAGGGCCTGGCGCTGGACGTGGAACTCCTGAAGGACGACGGTCGCGTGGATCAGGAGGAGAAGCCCACCTTCATCCCGACCTTCGGCAAGGGCATCGCGCCGACGCCGATCGAAGGCGAGGAGGGCGTCGAGGACCGGCCGCATCTCGGCAACGGCTCGGAAGAGAACACCGACGAGGTCTAATTCCTGGATCATTTGATGGAACACCCATATGAACCCCATCGCTGAACAGTTCAAGGTCCAGGACTTCGACTCGATCCGCCTGAAGCTCGCCTCCCCGGAGGTGATCCGGGCGTGGTCGTACGGTGAAGTCTCCAATCCCGAAACCATCAACTACCGCACGCAGAAGCCGGAAAAGGGCGGTCTCTTCGCGGAAGAGATCTTCGGCCCTTCCAAGGATTGGGAATGTTACTGCGGCAAGTACAAAAAGGTGCGCTACAAGGGCATCATCTGCGACAAGTGCGGCGTGGAAGTCACGCACTCGCTCGTCCGCCGCGAACGCATGGGCCACATCGAGCTTTCCAGCCCGGTGTCGCACATCTGGTTCCTGCGCGGCGTGCCGTCCAAGATCGGCCTGACGCTGGACCTCTCCGTCCAGGCGCTGGAGAAGGTGATCTACTTCGCCAACTTCATCGTGACCATCGTGCGCGAGGACGCGAAGAAGGACACCATCGAGCAGGTGAAGACCGAGTATAAGGGCAAGAAGAAGCAGATCGAGGCAGAGTACAAGCAGCGCGTGGAGAACGCCGAGAAGTTCGCCAAGTCCGAAGCGGACAAGGAGAAGACGCTCTCGGAGGCGTTCACCGTGAAGGCTGCCAAGCTCAAGGAGCTCGACGAGGATTTCTCCATGGTGGAGAAGGACCTCAAGGAGCTCAAGCCGATGAAGATCATCTCGGAATCCATCTACCAGGAGTGGTCCCTCAAGTACGGCCACCTCTTCGAGGCGGGCATCGGCGCCGAAGCGGTGCGCGAACTGCTGGAGAAGATCGATCTGGACAAGGAGATGAAGAAGCTCGCCGCCGAGATGGAGGACGAGCCGCAGGGTCCGAAGTACGACAAGCAGGTGCGCCGCCTCAAGCTGCTCCACTCCCTGAAGCAGAACGGCATCCGCCCCGAGTGGTGCATCATGACGGCGATCCCCGTGATCCCGCCGGATCTCCGCCCGATGGTTCCGTTGGATGGCGGCCGTTTCGCGGCTTCCGATCTCAACGACCTGTACCGCCGCGTCATCAACCGCAACAACCGCTTGAAGAAGCTGGTCGAATTGAACGCGCCCGAAGTCATCACGCGCAACGAGAAGCGCATGCTGCAGGAGGCCGTCGACGCGCTGATCGATAACAGCGCGCGCCAGTCCAAGACCGTGGTGGCCACCACCGGCAAGAAGCGCCAGCTCAAGTCCCTCGCCGACATCCTGAAGGGCAAGCAGGGCCGCTTCCGCCAGAACCTCCTCGGCAAGCGCATCGACTACTCCGGCCGTTCGGTCATCGTGGTCGGTCCTTCTTTGAAGCTGAACCAGTGCGGCATCCCGAAGATGATGGCTTTGGAGCTCTTCAAGCCGTTCGTGATCTCCAAGCTCATCGCCCGCGGTTTCTGTCACAACATCCGCTCCGCCAACCGCTACATCGAAGCCGATCACAGCGAGGTCTGGGACATTCTTGAAGAAGTGACGTCCGACGCCATCGTGCTGCTGAACCGCGCTCCGACGCTGCACCGCCTCGGCATCCAGGGCTTCAACCCGAAGCTCATCGAAGGCAAGGCGATCCAGCTCCACCCGATGGTCTGCCCGTCCTTCAACGCGGACTTCGACGGTGACCAGATGGCCGTGCACGTGCCGCTCACCGAGGAGGCCAAGAAGGAGGCCCGCGAGCGCATGCTGTCCATCAACAACCTGCTCAAGCCGGCCACCGGCTCCCCGGTCATGCGCCCGGACAAGGACATCATCTGGGGCATCTTCTACATGACCGCCACGGTCAAATCCACCCGCGAGAAGCCGCGCGCGTTCGGCACGCCGGAAGAGGCGATCTACGCCTACCGCATCCGCGCCATCGAAATGCGCGAGCCGATCCTGTGCCGTCTGCACGCCGGCGAGAAGCCGATCGAGACGAGCATCGGCCGCATCATGTTCAACCGCGTGCTGCCGGAAGGCCACGCGTACGTGAACGACCAGGTGGAACAGAAGAAGGTCACCGAAATGATCCGCTCCTGCCTCGAGATCCACGGCCGCGACCGCGCGGTGCGCCTCCTGGACGATCTCAAGGAGCTCGGCTTCCACTACATCACCAAATCCGGCTACTCCTGGGGCATGGCGGACCTTCCGGTCCTCCCGGAGAAGAAGGAACTCATCACCGAAGGCGACAAGCGCATCGCGGAGATCGAAGAGCAGTTCCAGGAAGGTTTGCTCACGCAGGGCGAGCGCCACTCCAAGATCATCGACACCTGGACCAACATCAAGGACCGCGTCATCAAGCTGGCCAAGGAGAAGCTCCCCAAGGAGGGCTCCGTGGCGGCCATGATCGACTCCGGCGCCCGTGGTACCTGGGGCCAGCTCGCGCAGATCATCGGCATGAAGGGTCTCGTGCAGAACCCGGCCGGCGGCATCATCGAGCTCCCGGTGAAGGCGAACTTCAAGGACGGTTTCGACGTGCTGGAATACTTCATCTCTTCCCACGGCGCCCGTAAGGGTCTGTCCGATACGGCGCTCCGTACGGCCAACGCCGGTTACCTCACCCGCCGCCTCGTCGACGTGTCGCAGGACATCGTCGTCCGCTCCGAAGACTGCGGCGACGAGAAGGGCATCCTGGTCACGCAGAAGCAGTCCGAGGAGATGAACGAGAAGGTCGTCGCCCGTATCCAGGGCCGCTACCTGCTCACCGACATCAAGGACCCCAAGACCGGCAAGGTCATCGTCGGCGCCGGCGAGCTCGTCACCGAGCCGATCGCCCGCGACCTGGCAGGCGTGCAGATCGAGGAGGTCCGCGTGCGCTCCGTGCTGGAGTGTCGCCTCTCCAAGGGCATCTGCCACAAGTGCTACGGCTACGACCTGGCCTATAACAAGCCCGTCGCCATGGGTACCGCCGTCGGCATCATGGCCGCGCAGTCCATCGGCGAACCGGGTACCCAGCTCACGATGCGTACCTTCCACACCGGTGGCGTGGCGGGAAGCGACATCACGCAGGGTCTCCCGCGCGTGGAAGAGCTGTTCGAGGCACGTCCGCCGAAGCGCAAGGCCTTCATGAGCGACGTCTCCGGACGCTGCACCGTGGAGGAGATCGAGCGCCGCATGGTGGAAGGACCGGACGGTCAGGCGCTGCTCGCTCCGTACGTGGGCCACAAGATCGTGAAGGTGGCGTACACGGAGGAGGACGGCGAATCCTACAAGCACGTCACCGGCGACGAGGTCCTGGTGAAGGAAGGCAAGAAGGTCAAGGAGGGCGAGGTCATCATCAAGAAGGCCTCCGGCACCGAGGTGATCGCCAAGCAGCACGGCACCGTCCGCTTCGAGAAGCGCGTGGTGCGCGTGATGCGCGAGCAGGAGAAGGTCAAGGAATACATCATCCCGCCGGGCTTCGTGCTCTACGTGAAGAACGACTCCGTGATCGAAGCCGGCGAGCAGCTCACCGACGGCAACCTGGACCTCCAGCAGCTGTACCGCCTCCGCGGCAAGGATGCCGTGCAGAAGTACATCCTGAAGGACGTGCAGGCCATCTACTCCTCGCAGGGTCAGAAGCTCAACGACAAGCACATTGAGATCATCATCAAGCAGATGTTCTCCCGCGTGCTCGTCCGCGACGCCGGCGAGACCGAACTCCTCCCGGGCGAGATCGTGGAGAAGGCGCAGTTCATCGAGGAGAACATCGCGGCCAAGGGCCGTGGCGACAAGCTGGCGACCGCCGACGAGCTGTTCCTCGGCATCACCAAGGTCGCGCTCTCCACGCAGAGCTTCCTCTCCGCGGCATCCTTCCAGGAGACCGCACGCGTGCTCATCAACGCCGCGGTCACCGGCAAGAAGGACAAGCTCGAGGGCCTCAAGGAGAACGTCATCATCGGACGTCTCATCCCGGCAGGTACCGGTTTCGGCGTCATCCACGGCCGCATGGGCGAGGAAGACGAAGTACCGGCAGCCGTCGCGGCGTAACGTTCGGCGCTGTACTGAACCGAGGTTCAGGAAGCAAGAAAAACCGCTCAATGGAGCGGTTTTTCTTTTGTCTTAGGCGAGGCATGGGGACAGCGGGGTGCCGCGTTCAGGTGCGGCTCGGGCAGCAATGACCACGTTGACGTGTGCGGGTAAACGCGCTAGCGTCAATCCAAGCTCACTGCACTCTGCAGGGCGAGAGGAGTACGTCATGGCACAACCGGCCGTCATTCGGCGTTCGAAGACCATCGTGTTGAAAAGCGGGATGTCCGCGAGCAAGGCGTTCTTCGCGGCATTGGCCGTGGCGAACGAAGGCGATCGCATCACGTTGTCGCAGACCAAGTTCCTGTCGTGGCTGCCGCATCCCTCGGGCGTGGCTGGCGACGACGGCAAGACGCTTTCGCTCAACGGCATCGACACGCTCCACACGTTCTCGAGCGAAGAGGGGTGGCTCGTGGACGCGCAGAGCGGCTCGTTGATCCTACTGTTCGCCGATGCGCTGCGCACGCCCGAAGGAGCGACGTTGCGCCGCGGCAAGTACGATCTTTGCAGGACCGCGAACGACGTCGTCATCGTGGAGAAGATCATCTCCCTCAATGACGCGGCGACCGTCAGGAAAGCCGCCGGTGAAAAGAAGGAGGTCGTGGCTTCGGCGAAACACGACGTCCCCGAGGACCCGGACGCGCTGCACATGCTCATCCGCTGCACCGCCAAGGAAGAACTGCCCATCGGCTGCGCGGACGCGCGTAACGGCTGGATGCCGCATCCGCTCGGCGCGGTGACGGTGAGCGGGCGCTCGCTCGTGTTGCTGCGTTTCGATGGCAGCAAGCAAGTGCTGCACGAGCACCACGAGGTCATCCAGGAATGGTCGTGGGAGGACGGCTGTTTCTTCATTAAATCCGACGGCATCCTGTGGCGCAACGGCGTGGACCAAATCTGCCGTCCGACGGGCGCCTGGCTCTCGAACGGCCCGAACGTCTTCGAAGAACGGAAGACGTTGCAGGGACCGACCATCGTCATGAACGGCGCCGTGACCATCGCGGCAGGTGATATCGTCAGATGGAAGCAGCATCGGCACGGCATCCTCACGGAAGACGCGCTCGGCGTGATCACGCTCCATGTGGTCAAACGGGCGGCCGCAGCGAACGAGTGAACGGCTCACGACCCTCTTCCTGTTTCAGGGAGAGGGTTTTTCTTTCGCAGGCGGGGCGGTACAATTGCCGCATTGAACGGATTGGCGGCCGATTGGGCCGCGTGAAGGCATTGCAACACTATGGGACGCTGGGGAACCGTGAAGTACTACAAGGGCAAAGGCGACGCCAAACGGGCGGCTGATTTCACGCGCCTGGCACGCGCCATTACCGTGGCGGCACGCGAGGGCGGGGGAGACCCGGTGTTCAATTTTCAGCTGCGCTCAGCCATTGATCGGGCCTGGGCAGGCAACCTGCCGAAGGATAACGTGGAGCGGGCCATCAAGAAGGGAACGGGGGAGATTGCATCCGAGCGCATTGAGGAGGTGGTCTATGAAGGCTACGGGCCAGGAGGCACGGCGGTGCTCGTGGAGGCGCTGACGGACAACAGGAATCGCACCAGCGCAGGCGTGAAGCACGCGTTCTCTTTGCATGGCGGCAACCTTGGGGCGACCGGCAGCGTGCAGTGGATGTTCCTGCGGCACGGCGTGGTGTCCCTGAAGACGGGCGCGCTCACGGAGGAGCAGGAGATGGCGCTGATCGAAGCGGGAGCGGATGACATTTCCTTCGCGGCCGGCAGCGACGGTTCGCCGGCGGTGACGCACATCGTCTGCGCGCCGGACGCTCTCGGCAAAGTGCGCATGGCGGCGGAAGCGGCGGGGCTTGAGGTGGGCAGCGCCGAATTCGAATGGCAGGCCAAGGACATGGTGCCGCCGCCGGAAGGTGACGCGCGAAAGGAATTGGATGAGATGCTGGAGATGTTGGATGACAACGAGGACGTGAGCGCGGTGTATACGAATACGACGGTGTAACGCCGCGAGGTCGCGTCCGTCGCGCGCCCGAGCGGAATAACCAGCGCCATATGATCCTTCTCGGCATCGACCCCGGATTCGCGGACATGGGCTTTGGCGTGCTCGATTATTCGGGCGGCAAGGTTCGCTGCATCTCCTACGGCAGCATCCGCACCGCGGCGGGGGAGCCGGCTGAGAAACGCCTGGCGCACGTCTATGAAAAACTGGACGCGCTGATTTCGAAGTACAAGCCCGGCGCCGCGGGAATAGAAAAGCTTTTCTTCTCGAACAACGCCAAGACCGCCATGCAGGTCGCGGAGGCGCGCGGCGTCATCCGCGTCTGCCTGGAACGGAGCGGGGTGGCGACTTCGGAGTTCGCGCCGGCAGCGATCAAGATCGCCGTCTGCGGCCACGGCGCGGCCACCAAGCCGGATATGCAGAAGATGGTGAAGCTGCTCTTGGGTCTGAAGACGGTCCCGAAGCCGGATGATGCGGCGGATGCGCTGGCGATTGCGCTGACGCTTGCGTATACGAGGGTTCCCGGGCAAAGCGAGAGGGTCACGCCATAGGTGCCTCATAGTTGACCGCATTTCCCCGTCTGTTAAGGTCAGTTCACGCTCGGGATCACCGCATGGTGCGGAATTCGGAGCTCATTTTTCCAGCGTCGGAGGCTGTCATGTCGCATCATGACCCGTTTCAGGGTTTCGAAGAGTTCATGGAAGAGATCGCCGCCGACCGCATGGGTGCGGAGACGAAGCGGTTCATCGAATACATGAACTCCGGAGTCATCGGCCAGGAGCGCGCCGTCCGCAAGATGGGACGTGAGCTGGCCGCATACAACGCCGGCCTCAAGGATACGTTGCAACCCATCGGCAGCTACCTTTTTTCCGGACCGACAGGTTCGGGCAAGACCGAGCTCGCCAGGCGTGCGTCACGGTTCCTCATCAACCCCAATGCGCGGCGTCCCCCGTGGACGCTCCTGCAGGGAGGAAGGCTGAAGGAAGCGCATCGCGTCTCCGAACTGATCGGGGCGCCGGCGGGATACGTTCGCTCGGACGAACCCGGAAAGCTCTCGCAGCTTCGCATCGACGAACCGCACTTCCGCGTCAAAGTGGCGCCGTACCTGGAAGAGGCGTTCAAGAAAGCCGGCCCGCGCGCCGATCCGGACGCCGTGCTCGAGGAGCTGTACGAGAAGCACAAGAAGTACATCTCGTTCCTCGTCGGCGACGAATTCGAGAAGATGCACCCGGACGTCCAAAAGGTGTTCCTGCATATCATCGAAGACGGCGAGTTGGAGATGGCGGACGGTTCCGTCACCTCGTTCGAGGATTCCGTCGTCGTGCTCACATGCAACGTCGGCGGCAGGAAGCAGCAGGAGATGCTGTCGGACAGCGAGAAGCAGCTCGGCTTCGCACGCGTGCGTCGGTCCATGGAGGAGCTTTCCGACGAGGAAAAGGACGCGCGCGACGAGAAGATCTTCCGCCGGACGATGGAGTACCTGGAAAAGGTCTTCGAGCCGGAGATGATCGGACGCATCAACGAGAACATCGTGGTGTTCCGCGCGTTGAACCGGGCGCAGCAGATGCGCGTGCTTTCCAACATGCTGGTAGACGTCCAGAAGCGCCATGATGGCGGCCTGAACGAAGACGGTTCAACCAAGAAAGCGCCGCCGCTCATGATCCACTTCACCGACGGCTTTCGCGAATTCGCCCTCGATGAGGGTGTGAGCGTGAAGCTCGGGCTCCGGAAGATGCGCGCCGCGGTCTTCCGCCTGGTGACCGCGCCGCTTTCCAACGCGCTCGAAGCCGGTGAGGTCCGTGCCGGAGACGAGATCGTGTTCGGCGTGCGGGACAAGAAGACGGTCATCCGTCGGAAACGCGGCAGCGCCATCGTGAAGCTGCCCGCGCCGATTCCGGTGGGAACGTTCAATCCGCGCGGGTGACGCACGTCACCTGACATACGAAGAAGATCCCCCGGCGCTTGCCGGGGGATTTTTCATATACCGCGCGGCACAATGGGTGTCAGCCGCGGCGCACGCAAAAGAAAAACACCCTCGTGAGAGAGTGTTTTTCCTTGGAGCGGGTAGAGGGAGTCGAACCCTCGTATGTTGGTTGGAAACCAACCGTAATAGCCGTTATACGATACCCGCATGTGGTCGGGGCGGAGAGATTCGAACTCTCAATCCTCTGCTCCCAAAGCAGATGCCTTAGCCGTTAGGCCACGCCCCGTTGTTTACCTGTCTGCAGTATACCCCAACGGACCAAGTACCTCACTAAGCTTCGCTCGAAGTTTGATGTAGGTCTTCTTGTCGCAGTAGCGTACTTTGCAGGTACCCTTGGTCTTACCAACCTTGTTTCCCCTTGCTCGCACAATCGTCTTATAGAACCGTTCCCGCGGAATGTCGGTTATATTGGACCAAAAAAGTTCCAATTCTTCTTGCACGTCGCCTAGATGAATCTGCAGCTGTAACTTCAGCCTACGTTCATCAATTCCGATATCCTTACGCAGAAATTCAACGAACAGACGGACCATTTCCGGATCCGTGTTTGTAAAATCGACATGATACATCCATGTATTCTTCCAGCGAAGATCACGGCGAGCCTTGGTACCTTCTGCCCACCAGAGCATTGCACCAAGGTAGGGTCGGATATTTGTAGTAAACATAAGCTACAAATATCATCCTGCCCTACTCCTATCAAGTTCATTTACCCACAGATTGAAAATCCGCCTTCTCTGGTGCCGAGGGTCGGGATTGAACCGACGACACGACGCTCTTCAGGCGTCTGCTCTACCACTGAGCTACCTCGGCATGCAGTTTTCCGCGGCCTTCATGCATTCACTCCTGATGGATCGAGTCCTCGTCTTCTTGCACGGACTTCGGCGGATGCGCCCTGGTGTACGCGCGCATGCGGTTCACGATCTTGCTCATCACCAGGAAGGTGAAGAATACCAGCACGGTCGTGGCGATGGCCTCGTAGTAGAAGCCCATGCCGACGGCG
>JBEEJS010000006.1:0-4129 GCA_041169025.1 Candidatus Parcubacteria bacterium | reverse complement strand
CCGTTCCGGTGCATCTGGATCACGGCCGTCGCGAACGGCTGGGCGCGGCCAACCTGTCCATGGCGGCGCAGGCGCTTCGCGTCATCGCCATCGCGTCGAAGACCGTTCCGCATGGCACGACGGCCATCCAGGATGCCGACCTCGAAAGCGGGCTCACCGTCCTCGGACTCGTCGGCATGATGGATCCGCCGCGTCACGGCGTGCGGCAGGCGGTGCTCCGCGCCAAGGCCGCCGGCATCCGCGTCATGATGCTCACTGGCGACCAGAAGGCGACGGCGGTGGCGGTCGGCCGCGAGATCGGGCTCCTGGGCGCTGATCAGGAACACGCGGACGTCTTCACCGAGCACGAAGCCGCGGCGATGGATGACGCCGCGTTCGCGCGCGCCGTCGGGCACGCGGTGATTTTCGCGCGCGTGTCTCCGGAGACGAAGCTGCGCATCGTGAGCGCGCTCCAGGCGGCCGGGCGGACCGTAGTCATGACGGGCGACGGCGTGAACGACGCGCCTGCGCTCAAGAAAGCGTCCGCCGGCGTCGCCATGGGCATCACCGGCACGGACGTTTCCAAGGACGTGGCCGACATGGTGCTCACCGACGACGACTTCACGTCCATCGTGAACGCGGTGGAAGAGGGGAGGACGGTGTTCAGGAACGTCCAGCAGACCACGGGATACCTGTTCATGACCAACGTCGGCGAAGCGCTGACGCTCATCACTGCCATCGCCATCGGGCTTCCGCTGCCGCTCCTGCCGGCGCAGGTCCTTTGGATGAACCTCGTCACCGACGGGCTGCCCGACATGGCTCTTGCGGCCGAACCCGGTGACGCCGAGGTGCTCGACGCCCCTCCGCGCGCGTCGCATGCGCCCATCCTTTCCCGCGAGATCATGCTGCTGAGCGTCATCACGTCCGCGCTCATGTGTGCCGGCACGCTCGGCCTCTTCGTCTGGGCGCAACGCCGTGGCGGCGTCGCATACGCGCGCACGGTTGCGTTCACCGTCATGGCGATGTTCCAGCTTTGGAACGTGTTCAACATGCGATCGCTCCGCCGTTCGTTGTTCTCCGTGAACCTCGGTTCGAATCCCTACGTACTGGCCGCCATCGGCGCCGCAATCACGTTGCAGATGGCGGTGCTCTACGTGCCCGGCTTGCGCATCATCTTCGGCACCGTGCCGCTCGGCCTGCTGGAGTGGTGTGGCATCATCGCGATATCGAGCACGGTGTTCTTCGCGGTGGAGGGGTGGAAGTGGATGCGTGGGCAGGAGTGAGCGGGTGTGCATAACTTTTCGTTGACCGCGCGCAAGGTCATCACTACAATGAGTAGTGCAATCGCGCGCCGTTCAGTTCGCGATGCGTCCCGATACGGTATGGATTTTCATTTCAAGCAATTCCGTCTCGATGAGCGCGGCCTCGGCGTCGTCCTCGGTTCCTTGGAGGCGGACATCATGGAAGCGGCGTGGAAACTGGGCGACGCTTCAGTGCGCGACGTGCTGGAGGAGATGTCCGCGGCGGCCGGCGCACGCGGCACGCGCGCGACCAAGGACAAGAAGGCGTATTCCTTCAACACCATCATGACCGTGATGAACCGTTTGGTGGCGAAGAAGCTCCTTGCCAAGACGCAGAAGGATGGCGCGTTCTCGTATCGCGCCAGCATGGATCGTGACGCGTTTTCTCGCCAGGTGTCCCGCTCCGTGGCGGAGGCGCTGGTGGCGGGCGGTTCGCTCTTCCAGGCGAGCGCGTTCGTGGAGGCGCTCAAGGAACGTTCGGAAGACGACCTTCGCAAGTTGAAGGAGATCGTCTCCAAGGAGTGATATGCCGCCGGACTCGAAATCATCGTTCACGTTCGCGCTCTCGGCCCGTCATTCAGCCGCGCTCGCCGCGTTCGTCGCGCTGGCGCTGGCATCCGGCGCCGCGGCAGGCATCGCGGCCCTCGCCGGCGGCGGTCGCATGGCGGATTGGTGCCGCGACATGCTCGTCTCGGTGTCGGGACTGCGCGCGATTCCCGCGGGGCTCGCCGTGGTCGGCATCGCGCTCATGGCCGTGGCGGCCATCAAGGAAGCCGCGCGCATGCGTGCGCTCCGGCGAATGCTCGCTTCCCGGCGCGTGCCACTGCCGGGCAAGATGCTCGCAGCGCTCTCCGATCTCGGCCGTGGGGCCGAGCGGATCAGCGCCGTGAGGGACGATCGCCCGTTCGCGTACGCGTACGGCCTGGCATCCCCGCGAATTGCCGTCTCCACCGCGCTCACCTCCGCGCTCACCAAGGAAGAACTGAAGTCGGTCTTGCGTCACGAGCTCCGCCACGCGGACGCGCGGCATCCGCTTCGCGCCTTCCTCTGGGAACTGTCCTGTCGCGCGTTCTTCTTCCTGCCCGTGCTCCGCGATCTCGCCGATCACTTCGCCCTCGTACGCGAACTGGATGCGGACCTTGAAGCGCAGCGGGGCAGGGGAGGCCGGAAGACGCTTGCATCGGCGCTCATCAAGGTGATGGAGTCGTCGCGGGCATCGCCGCAGGAAAAGCTTGCGCTTGCTTCCGTCGCCGCGTTCGGTCAGCTCACGGAGCGCATCCATGCGCTCGCGGGATCGCGGTCCGCAGCGGTCCGCATCGGGCTCCGACGCGGGGCGGTAAGCATGTTGAGTGCCGCGTTCACCGTGGCGGTGACCGCACTGCCGGCGAGCGCGATGTTCCATGCTCCCGCCGAGGGCGCGTGCCAAGCGGTGCTGGAGCGCACGGTGGAGCGCACTGTCGCGGCCATCATGAGCCCGGCACCCGGCCCGATGAGCGAACCCGCGGGACCGTCATCCACAGAGACGGACTTGCGGTCACGGGAAATCGGTCCATAATACCTAGGTTAATCAGCGCCCCAACGGGCCACAAGAAGATATGATGCACGACGAACCGAACGCCATGCCGCAAGAGTCCGCCCAGATGCACCACTCGCGGCCCTCATCCATGGAAGCCAAGCCCGCCGGCATCACGCTTTCTCCCAAGGCCAGCTTCATCCTGGGACTCGTCGGCGGCGTGATGGTGCTGTGCACCATCGGCTTCGTCGTCCTGCTGTGCATCATGCTGCGCGGCGGACAGCTCGGTGGCAGCGCCTACGTCCCTACGCCGTCCCCGAGCCAAGTGGCCGCGGCTCCGTCCGGCGCCGCGCCTTCCAAGGCCGCTCCGACGGACGCCATCGGCACCGTCGGTCCGGTCACTTCCGCTGATCATGTCCGTGGCGTGAAGAACGGCCAGGTGACGCTCATCGAATGGTCCGACTTCCAGTGCCCGTACTGCGGACGCTTCCACCCCACCATGCAGCAGCTCATGAACGACCCCGACTTCAAGGGCAAGCTCACCTGGGCGTACCGCCACTACCCGCTGTCCTTCCACCCGAACGCCACGCCGGCCGCCAATGCCGCCGAGTGCGCGTCGGCGCAGGGCAAGTTCTGGGAGTTCGCGGATGAGCTCTTCGGGAACCAGGACAGCCTCAGCGACGCTTACTACGGCCAGGTCGCCGACAAGCTCGGCCTGAACCGCAAGAACTTCGACTCCTGCTACGCTGCCAAGAAGTACCAGTCCGTGATCACCGCGGACCAGGCCGCCGGAACCACCGCCGGCATCACCGGCACGCCGGGCACGATCATCATCGGCAAGGACGGCAAGAAGCAGCTCGTCCCGGGCGCGGTGCCGTACGAGACGCTGAAGCAGATGGTGCAGAGCGCGATGTAACAGCGTGCGTCACGATGACGCGTCGCGTCAGGAAACCGGCCTCCTTCTCGGGGGCCGGTTTTCGCATGCGCGGAGTCGCGAGCTGCGCGCGGAGATCGACACGGCGCGTGCTATACTGCCCCCATGGAGCAAAGCGTCTACGCGGCAAAGGAAGAGCGCTCGTCGCTCCTTGAAACGAAGCGGCGGGAGCGCAACCTGTTGTGGTTCTGCGTCATCGTCGCGCTGACCGAATTCGGTTGGTTCTTCTTCTGGTATGCCGCGCGCAACCTGCCGATGGCGTACCTGAACCTCGCGAACGCGTTGTCACAGGTCGCCATCATCGTGGCGTACCGTTTCCGTCTCCCGCTCGGCGTCGCCAACGTCCTGTTCTGCGTCAGCGCGATTTCGGAAGTCATCGGCCTGTTGACGCAAGGCGGCGTG
>JBEEJS010000005.1:0-3731 GCA_041169025.1 Candidatus Parcubacteria bacterium | reverse complement strand
CCTCCTCCACTTCCTTCGTCACGTCGCGAATGGAGGATGCGAAATGCGTCGGAGTGCCGTTCGCATCCCGGACGATCACCGCCCGAGGAGCCAGCCATCGCAGCGAACCGTCCTTTCGGATGGCACGGAGCGGTTTCGGTGACGTATGGATCGGCCAACTGCCGTTCATGACCGCATCGCGATAGGAAACGAATGCGGCGTGGTCATCGGGGTGTACGGCGGCGATGAGCGTTTCCGGGTGGGCGATGAATTCGGCCTGACTCCTTCCGAGGAGCGACATGCAGTTCGGGCTGATGAAGAAGAGCGTTCGGAGATCGATGCTGATCAGCAAAAAAACGTCCTCGACATTCTCCATGATCATGCGATACCCTTCCTCGCTTTCCTTGACGCGCTCGTCCAGTTTCCGTCGCAACAGGCTCACCATGAGCACGATCCACGGAAGCAGGACGGCAAGCGTGAGCGATTCCTGCCAGTTGTGCCCGGAAAACGGAGGGAACGTGCGCGGAAAGAGCGTGGTAACGCCGAAGATGAAGAAGCCTACCCCCATGGCGCATATCCCCGAACCGACACCGGAGTAGAATCCAGAGAACACGACGATGGTGAACAAGACGAACTCATTCTCCGGCAGGATGATGCCTTCGCGGGCGAGACCGATGAAGAGAAGCCCGGCGATCAAGGTGAGTATCGGGCCGAACGCGAACCGGAATTTCTGGGAGCTATGCATGCGGGAAGTATAGCACTTTCAGGCCGCACCAAGGAGCCGGTTTGGCGGCTCACCGCGGTATCCCGCGGCATCAGCGTCGATCCAGTCGTGTTTCCCCGTCGAGCGCGCCATGGCGCAGGCGTTACTCGTAGAGGCGTCTCATGCTCAAATGGCGTGGAAGGATGGTCCAGAAGTACCAAAGGATGAAGAGGTCTCCGACGAGCGCGGCAATCGCGACCGGCGTGACGCTGATGGTGAGGTGCCACATGCCGAAGGCGGCGATAGCCCCAAAAAAGGCGAGACCGGCAGGGCGGATGGCCTTGACGCGATACCATAGCGCGAGCGCGACGACGATTTTCGCCAGTCCCAGGACGAGGATGGTGGCGCCGAGTGCGTTCGCAGATGCTTGGGAGGGGTGCAGGTGCGCGATGATCCAGTTGGCAGCCAAGTCTTGCGGGTCCTCGGTGAGTTCCGATGCGAGCAGTGCGGGGGAAGCCTTGATGACCAGGCCGGAAAATACCTCAACAAAGCCCCAGACGATCTTGTACAGGGCGATCAGGATCAAGCCGAGCGGTCGGCCCAAGACGTGGCGTCCAGAGTGGCTTCCTGGGATGTCTTGCTCGGAGGAGGGTGATTGCATACATGCGGAGCGTAGCACCGCCCGCCGGGGTTCGCCATGGTATGATGCGAGCAATACTAGCGAACAAACCCATGCAATCAGAGGATGCGGTCACGAGGCAGCTTCAGGAATTCCAGGAGCTCGCCAAGAACAACAAGGGTATCGATACCACGGCCTTGGCGCTCAATGCGCTCGCGCAGGCGCAGGCGGAAGAGGAGGACGCCAAAGGGAAGCGGAAGGCGTACTGGATCTCCATCGGCATCCCGCCGCTGGGCCTGCTTTTCGCACTGTATTACGTCTTGAGTTCGAAGTCCGACGGGAAACGCGTGGCGCTCAACTGCTGCATCCTGACGGCGGTGTCGTTGCTCATCGGGTGGGGGATCGGCGCGGTGGTGATGTCGGGTTTCACCCCGCAGCAGTCAGCACAAATCCAGAACGTGAACATGAATGACGTGCAGGGGCTGAAGGATATCCTGAATCAACAGTGAACGAAAAAATCGCTTCATGAAGCCGTTAGTTCGTTCGGTCAGGTTTAGCGGTGCCTGTGCACTAAGTACCGTAGACAGCTGACCGAAAAAATGCTAAAATAGCAGCAAAGGAAATAAATTCGGCGGCAAAAACGCCTTTGACAATATGCGTAACGGCATGCAAGGAGTGCGGCGTGGCGATTCTTGTTTTTTCGCTTTGTTACGCACAAAGACAGGCCCATTGGGGCTTTTTTTATTGGCCGTTTGCATGTCTGCGGCGTTGGCTTCCCCCGCTGAAGCGGCTTCCCTGGTCCGTTCCGCTACCGGTACCAAGCTCTCAAATGCCGGAACGCCTACGTCTGTCACCGCGACGCTGACGACCGGCGCGACGGCCGGCGACATGCTGATTGCGGTGGTTGGCGGGAACGGCGCGGCCGTTATTGCCGGCCCTTCCGGATGGACGAGTGCCATCAATGAGTCCGGTGTCGCGAGTCAGGCCATCTTCTACAAACGTGCGGCCGGCGGCGAAACGGCCGTCACCGGAACGGTAGATGCCAATCCTGGCGCCATCGGTATTCATGTCTACGAATATTCTGGCGCGAACCTGTTCATGGGTGCGTCTTCCGCTTCCGGTTCAGATGCAGCGCCCGCGTCAGGTACGGTGACGACGACCGTGGCCAACGAGCTGGTCTTTGCCGCGTTCACCAGCCACGTCACCACCACCATCACCAATTCCTCCTGGGCGGACGGTTCCGAAGGATTCACCGAGCGGAATGATTTTTCGACAGCCTCCGGCGGAACGAGCCGCGACTCCACGTATGCCGCAGGCGACAATCTCGTGAATACGGCGGGATCACGCTCCGTCACGGTGTCCGCGGCCGCCACGGGCGACTGGCGCGGGCAGATCGTCCGCTTCCAAAACGACGTGACTACGCCGACGGTTTCCGGCGTGACGTCATCCACTTCCAACGGCGCGTATCGCGCCGGGCAGGTCGTTTCCATCCAGGTGAACTTTTCCGAAGCGGTGACCGTCACTGGTACGCCGCAACTCACGCTGGCAACGGGTACGCCCTCAACCACCGCAATCAACATGTCCGGCGGTTCCGGCACATCCACCCTTACCTTCACGTATGCGGTCGCGTCCGGGAACCACACCGCGGACCTGGATTACTCCGGCACGACGGCGCTTTCGTTGAATGGCGGCACCATCAAGGACGCCGCGGGCAACAATGCCACGCTGACGCTGGCGGCGCCTGGCACCGCCGGTTCCTTGAGTTCGAACAAGGATATCGTCATCGACACCGCAGTGCCCACGCTCGCGGTGGTCACGCCGGTGCCGACGCCAACCGGTGACGTCACGCCGGACTTCACGTTCAGCTCCACGCAGGCCGGTACCATCGCCTACGGAGGCGATTGCTCCAGCGCTACGACGACGGCGAACGCCGGGAATACCACGGTCACCTTCAACATGCTCGGTTCCGGCGCGCACTCCAACTGCACCGTGACCGTCACCGATGCCGCGGGCAACGTCTCGTCCGCGCTGGCGGTGCCGTCGTTCACCATCGATGCATCGATGCCGGCGGTAACGGGCGTCACGTCATCGCTCGCCAACGGCATGTATGCCGCAGGTCAAGCGGTGGCGATCCAAGTCTCGTTCAGCGAAGCGGTGAACGTCCTGGGTGCCCCGCAACTGTCGCTCGGCACCGGCTCGCCCGCCACGACCGCAGTGGGCATCACCGGCGGCAACGGTACCGCCACCCTCACCTTCACGTACACGGTCGCGTCCGGGAACCACTCTGCGGACCTCGATTACTCCGGCACGACGGCGCTTTCGTTGAACGGCGGTTCCATCAAGGATGCCGCCGGTAACGATGCCACGCTTACGCTGCCCGCACCTGGGGCCGCAGGTTCGCTTGGCGCGAACAAGAACATCGTCATCGAC
>JBEEJS010000004.1:0-3061 GCA_041169025.1 Candidatus Parcubacteria bacterium | reverse complement strand
ACGCAAGGTCAGGTGGTGGGGTTCCTCGGACCGTCCGGCGTGGGCAAGTCCACGCTGTTCCGGATCCTGGCGGGACTCGAGACTCCCAAGTTCGGACGCGTGCTGCTGGAAGCGTCCAAGGAACCGGTGACGCCGGGGCAGATGGGCGTGGTCTTCCAGAGCTATCCGCTCCTGAAGTATTACACCGTGCTCGATAACCTGGTCGTGGCGGGACGCTGTTCCGGCATGATGAAACAGGCAGCGGAAACGCATGCCATGGCCCTCCTCAAGGAGTTCGAACTCGAGGACAAGGCTGACAGCTACCCCAAGCAGCTCTCCGGCGGCCAGCGGCAACGCGTGGCCATCGCGCAGCAGCTGATGTGCTCCGGGCATTTCCTTCTCATGGACGAGCCGTTCTCCGGTCTCGATCCCATCATGAAGGACAAGGCCTGCGAGACCATCAAGAAGGTGGCGGCGAAGGACGAGAAGAACACCATCATCGTGGTGACGCACGACATCAGCGCCGCGCTGGCGGTGTCCGACACGCTCTGGCTCCTGGGCCGCGAGCGTGACGCCGACGGGAAGATCATTCCCGGCGCGTACATCAAGAAGACCTACGACCTCATCGGCCTCGGCCTGGCATGGCATCAGAACGTGACGCTGACGCCGGAGTTCGGCCGGGTGCTCGCGGAGATTCGCGAGGATTTCCGGACGCTCTGATCTGCTCCATAAGGGTCCCTCCATTCACGGAGGGCCCCTTTTTCATGCCCGCCGGCCTTTGCAAGACCCACTATTTGCCAAAACTCCCAAACCTGCTATCCTAGCCCTATTCCGCCAAAAAAGCGGGGTTCCGCCGTCCGGTCCGCCTCAAGCGCCAGGCACGGAGACCCGCCCCCGACCCGATGTGTTCGTTGTTTCTCTGGTGGGCGTATCCCAATATATAGAAGGGCGCATAGCTCAGCTGGTTAGAGCGCTGTCCTCACACGACAGAGGTCAAAGGTTCGATTCCTTTTGCGCCCACCAGAGAGATAACCGAATCCAATGGTATGACGGAGGAGATGCAGACCCCTGCGAAGGAGGGCGCCGACGTACAGGACCCCAAGACCGCCGCCCCTGCGGGTTCTTTTTTTGCGAAAGCGCTTTCGTTCGGCGGGGAGATGCTGCATGTGGTGCTGATCTCGCTGGCCATCATCGTGCCGGTGCGGTACTTCCTGATTCAGCCGTTCTACGTGAAGGGCGCGTCCATGGAGCCGAACTTCCTTGACCACGAATACCTCATCATCGACGAAATCTCCTACCGCTTCCATCCACCGGAGCGCGGCGACGTGGTGGTGTTCCGCTATCCCAACGATCCCAAGCAATTCTTCATCAAGCGCGTCATCGGCCTGCCCGGCGAACGGGTGGTGGTGAGCGGGGGAGAGGTGACGGTCTATGACTCGTCGCATCCAAGCGGCACCAAGCTGGACGAGACGCCGTTCCTGAAGGACGTGAAGACCGGCGGCGACAAGGACGTCACGCTCGGCGCCGACGAGCTCTACCTCCTGGGAGACAATCGCCCGAACAGCCTCGACTCGCGCATCTTCGGCCCGGTGCAGATGACCCACGTCATCGGCCGCGTCTGGCTCCGCGGATGGCCGCCGGAACGCGCCACGCTCTACGGATCGCAAAGCGGACTCATTGGTGAACTGAAATAGCAACGCATATGCCGAACAAAGCACCGCAAAAGAAGCCCGCCGCTGTCGCCGCGAAGCCGAAGGCCGCCGCGCCCGCCAAGAAGCCCGCCGCAGCCGCCGCGCCCGCCCCGGCCCGCGCCGTGCACACCCCGCAGACCCTGCGCGGGTTCCGCGACATCGTGCCCGCCGAGCAGAAGTACTGGCGCTTCGTGTACCGCACCGCGGAAGAGCTCACCGGTTCGTACGGCTACGAGCGCCTGGACACGCCCATCCTGGAAGAGACCTCGCTTTTCGTGCGTTCCGTCGGCAAGCAGACCGATGTCGTGGAGAAGGAGATGTTCTCCTTCATGGACAAGGGTAACGAGAACGTGACGATGCGCCCGGAAGGCACGGCCGCCATGGCTCGCGCCTACATCAACCACGGCATGGTCAACCTGCCGCAGCCGGTGAAGCTGTACTACTACGGCCCGATGTTCCGCTACGAGCGCCCGCAGGCCGGACGTTTCCGTCAGCACACGCAGTTCGGCGTGGAGGTCTTCGGTGACGCCAACCCGGTGCAGGACGCGGAGATCATCCTGCTCGCGCACCTCTTCTACAAGGAGATTGGCCTCAAGACCGCCGTGCACATCAACAGCATCGGTTGCAGCACCTGCCGCCCCACGTACATGGTGGAGCTGGTGAACTACTACCGCACCAAGCGCTCCCAGATTTGCGAGGACTGCAAACGCCGCCTGACCAAGAACCCGCTCCGCGTGCTCGACTGCAAGGAACCGCAGTGCCAGCCGGTCAAGGAGACCGCACCGCACATCGTCGACTTCCTCGATGAGGAGTGCAAGAACCACCTGATGCGCGTGCTCGAGTTCTTGGACGATCTCCAAGTGCCGTACGTGCTCACCCCGCACCTGGTGCGCGGCTTCGACTATTACACTCGCACCGTCTTTGAAGTGCGCCTGGCGGAAGAGAACCCGGAGATGGGCGAAGTCTCTCTCGGCGGCGGCGGACGGTACGACCTGCTCGTGGAGCAGCTCGGCGGCCGCCCGACCCCGGCGTGCGGCTTCGGCATCGGCGTGGAGCGCGTCATCCTCCAGATGAAGCAGGCGCAGATCGAACCCAAGGACGATCGCCGCCCGGACATCTTCCTGGCGCAGCTCGGTGACCAGGCCCGGCGCAAGGCGTTCACGCTCTTCGAGGAGCTGCGCGCGTCCGGTATCCCGGCGACGGCGAACTTCTCCAAGGGTTCTTTGAAGGGCCAGCTGGAAATCGCCAACCGCCTCGGCGCCAAGTACACGCTCATCCTCGGCCAGAAGGAGGTCATCGACGGCACGGTGCTCATCCGCGACATGGAGTCGGGGATGCAGGAGACGGTGCTGTTCGACAAGACTTCGGCGGAGATGAAGAAGAAGCTGGGG
>JBEEJS010000003.1:0-7664 GCA_041169025.1 Candidatus Parcubacteria bacterium | reverse complement strand
GGCGGCGCGCGATTCGGTGAGGTAGGCATCCACGCGGCGGTACTGCTTGTTGTCCTTGTCCCAGCCCCATGACGAGCGTTTGGGGATGCGGAACGCCGGGTGGTTCATGACCACGTGCAGGCGGCCGCCAACCTTCAGGACGCGGGCGCATTCCGCCAGCGCGCCGCGAGCGTCTTCGATGTTCTGGATGGCGAGGATGATGGTGGCCTGATCGACGCTTTCGGACGCGATCTGCGGCACCGCGGTTGCGGGCGCCACGTGGAACTCCACGCCAGGCGCGTTCTTCTTCGCGCGCTCGATCAGCTCCGGAGAGATGTCAGCGGCCACGACCTCCGCACCGGCGTTCTTGAAGGCGCCGGAAAAGAAGCCCTGCCCGCAGGCGAGGTCGGCGATGCGCTGGCCGGGAGCGATCTGCATGAGGCGCAGCAGACCGGGAAGGATGACTTCCTTCTGGAAGGTCCCCGCTTCTCCGCCAAGGAGGCGGTCATACCAGCTGGCGACGGAACCCCAAGACGTGGGAACCGGTGCGCCGCGCAGTGCGTGGCCCACGCCCGGCTTGGGCGCGGCGGGTTTGCGGGGTGCCAGGGCACCGCGCTCTGTGACCGAAATCGGCGTCACCCGCGGCGACGGAGGCGTCATGTTGGTACGCACCACGGGGATCTTGCCGCGCTCGTGGGGCTGCGGTGGCCTCGGTGCCGGCTTGGAATCCGAACGCGAAGCACCGACCGCGCGGCGCGGCGTGGACACGTACGGGCGCTTGGCACCCGGTTTCGCGGCTGGTTTCTTCGCGTCTTTTTTGGAGTCCATAGGCGTTGTCATGTGCGGACGGTAGCAGATTACGGCCCGTCTGGCAATGCGGGAAGGTCGATGCCCTGGCGAAGGCCGGTGCCTGCCGTGGCTGGCGTCAGGGTGCCCGCGGGAAGGTGCAGGCGCTTCATGACTCGGGCGTATTCGGCGTCGTTCGCGAGCGTCGGTTGTCCGTGCACCGGATCGTGCACCGGGATGAATTCCACGCGCGTCACGCCTTTGGCGTTCACGTGCAGGAGCGCCGTAAGGCCGTCCATGGTGTCGCTGGAGAAAGTCTGATCGAAGATGAAATTGCCCAGGCTGTAGAGGATGGGCTTGCCCTGGTAGATTTCCACCGGCTGCACCACGTGCGGATGGTGCCCGATGACCGCGGCCGCACCGGCGTCGATGGCGGCATGCGCGAATTCCTTCTGATGGTCGTCCGCTTCGGTCGTATACTCATGACCCGAGTGCATGGAGACGAAGACGAGGTTTGCGTGCGTGCGCGCGTCCCGTACCGCGGCGGTCACGCGAGCGACATCCATGATGGCGGTGCCAGGGTGGTCCTTGGCGGCGCCATAGGAGGGCGGCACCACGTCCGCGTCATTGAACGCGAGCCATGCCACCGTCAGCTTTCCCGCTTTGGTGATGGCCGGGGTGAGCGCGGCATCGATATCGGCACCGGCGCCGGCGTGCGCGATGCCTGCGGCATCCAAGCGCGCAAGCGTGTCGATGAGACCCTTGCTGCCGAAGTTCGGCGTGTGATTGTTGGCGAGTGAGACGACATCCACGCCTGCGTCCGACAGGCCCTCGAGCGCGGCCGGATCGGTGCGGAAGGTCATCTCTCCGGGCTTGATGACTCGGCCGGGCGTCACTGGCGTCTCCAGGTTGGCGAAGGTGAGATCGGGTGCGCGTAGCATGTCTCGGAGCTGCGCGAACGGCCAACGGACGTCACCCTTGTTTTCCTTGATCGCCGCAGCGACGGACCGGGACAGCATGATGTCACCGACGGCGAGGATGAGCGCTTCCGGCTCCTTCTCCGCCACCTGCGCCGCCTCGCGTTCCTTGGCGAGCCGCTGGGCATCCGCGGCAGCCTGCCGTTCTTCCGCGCGCTTCCCTTCCGAATCCATGGCGGATTCCGACAAGGTCTTCACGCCGGTCATCGTCGATGCGGCGGCGCCATGCGGCCCTGCAGGTAACATGAAATAGCCCGCAGTCACGATGCAGGCAGCGCCCGCGAGGGCCAAGACGAGGGCGATTTTCCCTCCGGTGAAGCGCGAATCCATGGCGGCAGTGTATCACGGGACGAAAAAACGGTCGCATGGGGTGCGGCCGTTTTTCCTTTTGGGGCGGTTGTGATCTCACGCGGTCCGGATCGGCGCTTCAGTTGCCTGGCTCGGCGATCCCCGGCGCAGCACCCGGGTCATTCGGCTTCGGCGCTATGGACGTGGTCGCTGGCGGGAGCGAAACCGTGCCGCTCCCGGACGTGCCACCAACGCCTTTGCCCTGCATGTAGATGATCGGCCCGCCGCCGTTCGACTGCAGAAGTTCCTTCACGAGCGGAACGACCACGGCCTCCTGCGGAACGATGCCGCCCTCGACGGACTTCTCGATCGTCGGGAAGCGCAGCGCCGGGACCAGCAGTTCCTTGCCGGTGCCGTCGTTCGCGTACTGCCAGGTGCGCAGCAGCACGCGCTCCGGCGTTCCGAGGTGCACCACGATCTTCTTCACGTCAGTCCCCTCCGGCATCCAGCCGTACGTTCCGCCGCGCTGGGCGATCTCGAGGATCTTGGCGCTGTCCGTCTCCGCGTCGTACGCGGCGCTCTCGTAGTTGCGCGTGAAGAGGTTGTAGACGCCCTCGGCGCGGCGCGAGCGGACGTTGATGTTCACCGACATGCCGAACGGCTGGCCGCTCTCATCCACCACGCGCATGTCGTTCGCCATCATCGGGTAGACGACGCTGACCTGCTCGGGGAAATAGTAGTCGCTCTTCTGCGGCGTCATGGCGTACCAGCGGCGCCAATCGTTCTGGATCTGCGGGGCGCCATAGCCTTCCTTAGAAATGCCACGTTCGGTGAGGAATGCGTCGGCTGCGGCCAATGCGTCGGCGTCTGACGGAATGTCTGACTCCTTGATGCGCTGCGCGTCATAGCACGCCTGGTCACGGCATCCGGATTCCGGATGCGGCCACTTGGGGTAGTACTGGCTAAGGGAGACGTTCTCCTCCATGAGATCGGCGTACACGCTCAAACCGAACTCCTTGTCTTCGTACCCGCTGAACGACTGCAGCTTCATGGTATCGAAGCGACCGAAGTCCAAGAGCGTCGGAAGAAGTCCCTTGATGGCATCGGCACCGGTGCCGGCACCTTTGATGCGGCGCAGCACGTTGACCTGCGCGTCCGCGAGCGTAAGCGGATCGCCGGAATACTCATACGCGAGGTAGGTCTGCGGGCCCGGGTACGGCATGATGCGCGCGCCGCCAGTGACACTCCCGTCTACCGCCGCGGCATTCGGTGCCATCATTGGCGCGGTCGGCGTCGGTGCGCCGGCCGTGGTGCTGATGCCGCCACCGCCGCCGCCAAGGCCGAACGCCATTTTTCCGGACGATCCCTGCGAAGGTGCCACGGCACCCGCTTCAGCGTTAGCGCCCGCCGCCGATTGGCTGGACACCAGGTTGCCAAACGCGTGGACGCTCGTCGGCCGCACCACCATGCCACCACCAAGCGCGACGGAGCGCGTGCCTTTGCTGGGGCTGCCGTTAAGTCCGGGCATCAGTCCTGTTCGTGGAGCCGCGACTGCCACGATGACGAGCACGCCGGCGATGGCGGCGGCCGGCACGTAGAACGGATGCGCGGTCATGGCGCGATGGAATTTGGCGATGAATGATTCGTTCATAGGGATTTCAGGTGCATGCGTCGCGGCACGAGCGGCCGCGAACGAGTTCAAAAGTTCTTTGCGGAGGTTCGCGTAGAAGCGTTCGTCGCGCGGGACATCCGGTTTGGCGTCGAGTAGCGCGGTGATGGCCTTTCGGAGTTGTTCCTCCTGCATCTTGAGCGACGGTTCGCTGGCCAGGAGCTCCTTCACCAGCGTATCGATGACGTTCATGTCCGGCATAGCAGGGTGCGGTTAGGAGTGAGGCCGAGCGGCGATGATGAGCAGGAGCGCGAGAGGCATGGCGGCCTTGAGGATTGCCGTTGCGCGTGAGAACGCCATCTTGCTGGCTGCCTCGGTCTTGCCGGTGATCGCGGCGATCTCGGCATACGACAGGCCATCCCAGACGCGGAGGACGACCACTTCCCTTTGGGCCTTGGGGAGCGCCGCCAGGTGCTGCTCGACTTTGGTGAGGCGCGCGCGGGCGTCCGTGTCTCGGGGGAGGTCGGTCTTGTGGTCGTGCAGGGCGTCCCAGACGTCTTCTATGTCCGCGTTGGGGCGGTCGGCGCGGTAATGGTCCACCAGCGTGTTGTGCGCAATGCGGTACAGCCATGCGCCAAAGGAACCCTTGCCCGCGTCGAAACTGCCCAGCTTCTCCAGCGCTTTCAGGAACGCGCGGCTCGCCAGGTCTTCAGCAGTTTCGCGATGATGAGTCCGGTAATAAAGATAGTCATGGATGCGGCGCGCGTAGGCGTCATAAAGCCGGCCGAACGATTCGGCATCCCCTGCCTGCGCGGCGGTGACGGCTGCGAGTTCTTCTTGGGGGGTCATTGGCGTGGGCGGTGAGCGCTCTCCTGGTTGTACGGGGCCAGGGGCGGGAAGGTAACGCGTGCATTGTAGCATGCTATGGACCACCGGCTGCATCGAGCGTATTCCGCAAAAAAAGAAGTCCCGCCACGGATGTGACGGGACCGATGAGAGTTGCGGAGTCGGGTGATCGCTTAGAGGCGCTCTGCCTCTTGCATGATAGCCCGGCACATGGCGTCGACGTAGGCTGGGTGCGAGATGCTGTGCGTCGCCTCGGGGATCCAGGTGAGCGAACTGCGGTGCTCGCCGATGGCACGCTGCACGTTCGGAATTTCCGTCATGCAAAGCGGGAAATCGTCGGTTCCCATGAAAAAACGGACATGTACTGCGCGAGAGTCTTTCAGGGATGCCAGGGTGACGCCTGAAAGGGATGCGAGCTCTTCTTTGTTCGCCATTCGATACTCCTCGGTCCGTAGCGCATGCTGCTCACAGAACACTGGGGACGTCGATGCGGCGAATACGGTGTGCACTGACTGTGACTTCGAGATCTCCAATGCGAGAATCGCACCATAGGAGAACCCGATGCACAGGTCCACATTGCCGAAGCCTCGGACTTGCGCAAGTAACTGCTGTCGCCATTCAGGAAACAGGCCGGACTGCCAATCAATGAATATGGGCAGCACTCGCCAACCTGCATGGGTGAGGGCGCGTGTCATCTCGAAGTATCCGTTGCCAAAGACGATCTCCGTGTAGCCTGGGATGATGATTGCTAATGGTGAAATTGGATTCGAAGGAACCGTGGTCATGTCAGCATATATACCACAATTTCTCTCTATTGTCAATATTAGTTGACATAAAGCCATTGAAAATCACCCCGTAAAATACAGAAAGACGGACCCCTCTCGAGGCCCGTCTTTCGTCGTCGTTACTCCGTGATCGTCTCCGATGCCATCGGCACCAGGATCGGCAGGAGTTCGGCGAGGATGGCTTCCTTCTTTGACAGTGCTGCGCGCTCCCGTTCCACATGCTTCTTCAGCGCGTGGGGGTGCATGGCGGCGAAGTAGGTCTTCTTGCCTTTCTTCACCAGCTGCACCAGTTCCTTCTCCATCAGGCCCTTGAGCATGACGTAGGTGGTGGGGCGCTTCACTCCTGCGGCTTCGGCGATGTTGGCCACGGTGCAGGCTCCGCTTTTGATGCACGTCAGGTAGACCTTGGCTTCCTTTTCCGAGAAGCCCATCCCCTGGAGGTGCTTGTGTGCTACGTGTGACATATTATTCTTGTTCTCCTTTCTCCCAGAGGGATGTGAATAAGGTCTTCATCGTCTGCGCGACGCCGGGGTCGCGGATGATGACGGTGACTTTCTTGGGTGAGTATGATGTGAGGGCGACGCGGTCGGCGTACATGGCAACTTCTCCGACGATCGGATACTTGGAGCCATCCAGATAGCGCGATTCGGTCTTGGAGCCTTCAGGACGGATGCGGTCGATGATCTTCCCCTTGGAGTAGGTGTAGAGCGACCGGCATTTCGTCTTGGTCGTGATCTTCTCACGGATGTCACCTTTATGCATCGGTGGAATCCACTTCCGGGCTTCGTCGACGTTTACGAGTTCGAAGGTTTCGGTCGCTCCCGATTCGAGCACGTCCCTCTGTAATTCGTGAGTACCTTCAGGTCCTTCAAGCACGCGAATCGTCGTTGCTGCCTTCTCCTCCTCCACCATTTTCCCAAGGGCCTCTACGATCTTCCCTACCGCAGCCTCCTTCGCGAGCGCCTCTTGCTTGAGGCCGTTCACGATATAGGTCAGCTGGTTCGGGTTGGCCGCAGCGAAGAATTTCTTCTTCCCCTTGATATATGAGCTCATCAGCCCCTTCTTCATCAATGATTCGATCATGATGTAAGTGGTGGGCCGGCTGATGCCGGACTTGGCAGCGAGCATTTGCGCGGTAGTCGGTCCTGTACGAAGGCTGGCCAGGTAGACCTTGGCTTCGTTTTGGGACAGACCCAGCGTCTCAAGCTCGTTGCCGATATCCAACTTCATATGTCAGGAGTATATAACATTCCCAGAAATACGTCAAGGGGGGTTGACAAGGCCGGAGATATTGGGTAAGAAGGGGGTACGGAAAGGGAGACGATATGACATCGTATCCTGAAGACACCTGTAAACCCAATAAAAACAAACGTCGCGCCAATTGCTTGCCCAGGTGGGCATTGCAGCCGGTAAGACGATGTAGTGGGGGTATATAGGTACCTTAATCGACACCGAGATACGGCAGATTACGCGTTAGTTCCGCCATCCCCAGGCTGCCGAAAGGAGCACGGGATGAGACTGATACTGTGCAAATGCAAATTGCACCCGCGAAATGAGACGCGGTCAGCCTACCCCGGCTGAATAAAGATGACGCAGACTTGCTGCCCGTTCATCGCAGCAAGCAATCACGCTTCAATACTGCCATCCCCGGGCTGCCGAAAGGCGTACGGGATGAGATCGCAGGTGCGTGAATAACGCGCCTTCGCCCCGACCATTTCGGTTCGGGGCGTTTTAATTACCACGATTTTGCATCGCTTGTGGCGGAACCAAAAACGCCCCGCAACCATGCGAGGCGTCTCTGGTCCGAGGCGTATAGCCCCGGAAGCGACCTTATTTTTCCGCAATCTGCGTCGTATCCTTGTCCCAGAGCAGTTTGCCGTTGCGGATGGCCGAATCCGCATAGCGGAACTCGGTCTTGCCGCAACCGTTGTGGCACTGCACGGCCCAGCGGACGTTCTTCGGGTAGCCGTTGGATTCCATGTAATCAAGCGTCCAATTGGCGGAGAACGTGAGGTCCTCGGCCTGCGCGATGGTGATGCCGTGGAGCTTGTAGTGGATCTGGAACCAACCGCGTGCCCGAGCGAAGCCGTTGGCCAGGTAGTCGCCCTTGGCATCAGCCTTGAAGCGCGACTCCTTCCAGGCCATGCCCAGGAGGATTTTGGCGCAGTCCTCGCCGTAGCCGCGAGCGGCACAGACAGAGGTCAGCGTCTCCTGGATGGTGGGCGGCGCATCCGGAACGACGGCGGAACCGTCGGTGGAAAGCGTGATGCTCGGAGTATCCGCAGAAGCACCGGTCGTGGTTTGGGCCACGGCGCTGTTCTGCGTACCCGTCAGAAGGATGATTGCGATGAGGATGGAAAGACCACGCTTAGCGAGAGCAACCTTATGCGTAGA
>JBEEJS010000002.1:0-4559 GCA_041169025.1 Candidatus Parcubacteria bacterium | reverse complement strand
GGCCGCGCGTCCGTGGCGGAAAACCGCTTGCACCGGCCACGTTGCATCACGTAGATGCAATCCTTGCGTTCCACCACGATCGGCCATCCGCACTCGTCCGCGATGTCGGCGAGCTTGTCGTCAGGATTGAAGACGATGGGGATGACGACCGAGCGGAGCACCGGCGCGTCGGACAGGGTATCGCCGATGGCGACCGATCCCTCGAGCGTCGCGTCCGTCTTCTTGAGATGCGCCAGGAGCGCGGCCTTCTTGTCCTTCACGGGAAGCGCCCGATACCTGCCGTCGTAACGGCCGGCGTCGTCCGTCTCCAGTTCGGTGCAATAGGCGTGTTCCATGCCCCAGTACGGAGCGAGGAGCGATACCGTCTCATGCATCGCGCCGGTGATGGTGATCCGCTCATGGGTGGCGGTGACCTCCTCGATCAGCGCCTTGGTGAAGCGGTACAGCCAGTCGCGGTGCTTGTCGAAGACGTTCTTGGCGGCGAACTGCACGTGCTTGCGCAGTTTGCCACGCACGCTCTCCGAATAGATGTCGATGATCTGCCCGTCGTACTCTTCGAAGCTGATCTTCCGGTCACGGTGCTTGAGACGCACCTCCTTGAAGATGCGCTCCACGATGGGACGGAAGATGCCCAGTTCGAAGAATTCCTTCGTCAGTAGCACCAGCAATTGTTCGCGTACGAGCGTGCCGTCCAAGTCGAAGACCGCAACGGGGCGGGGCTTCTTAGGACGAACGACGCGCGGCGAACGGACGTGGTACGTCTTGCGTGTCATGGTTTGCCTCGCTTTCTGAGCGCGGCTCCGCGCTTCCGCCGCCCGGACGCTGCCGTCCGTTCGATGTCACGCAGCCGCAGCTCCGCGAGCAGCAGCAGCGTGGACGTGGAGTCGATCTCGCCGGTCGCGGCCATCCTCCAGGCTTCTTCGAACGACGCGCGGATGACGATGATCTGCTCATGGCCATCGCCCGCGGGCTGACCCAGTTGCGAGCGGCGTACGTCGACGATGAAGAGGTGCAGCCTTTCGGTCGAACCTCCCACCGAAGGGAACGATACGCCGACCGGATCCAACGCCCGCGCCTTCGCCACGAAGCCGGTCTCCTGCTGCACTTCGCGGAGGGCCGCTTCCTCCGGCGTCTCTCCCTCATCAATCTCCCCGGCGGGGCTTTCGATGGAGAGCATCGGCGCGGAGGGGACGTAGACGGTGCAGCCTTCGACGGCGCGCTTGTGCATCTCGGGTCGCTTGGCGTCGCGCGTTCCTGCGGTCACGCGGAGTCCGGGAACGATGAACGGTCCTCGCTGTCCGGGCTTTCCGGCGGCGAAGTGCTTGGCATGCCGCAGTTGGCCGACCAGGTACACCACGCGTCGGGCGAAATCCACGGGGAGCGCCACGGCGGCGTCTCGGCGGATCATCAGGTCCGTACGATACGGCGCATCCGATGTCTGCATCGACCAGATGCTCAAGAATCCCTCGCGATCGAGGCGCAGTTCCTTGTAGGTGATGAACGCCGGGATCGTGCCGACGGTTCGTACGATCTTTCGCTTGGTTGTCATGGAACCTCCGGGCCCGAGCGCTTTGCTCGGGACCCTATTCGATACCACGCGGGGAGCGGTTCGTCAATGCGCGTCGGGCAATACCTCGGCCAAAAAAAGGCAGGACCATGCAGGTCCCGCCTCACGTCTCATTTCAGCTGGTCCGGGGGAGCCGCCTGCTCCTTTGGTGGCTCATGCTTCAAGATGGATCGCAGCGCCATCAGGCCACGCCAGGCGTACGAGGCGCTAAGCGGATCCTGGCCGAGTTCCTCGTTGGGAAGCACGCCCAGCACCAGGCCGACGAGCCGGCCGTCCTCGTCCACAACCGGTCCGCCGGAGTCGCCGTGGTCGCAGCTCATGCTGGCACGGAACGACCGCACCGTCCCGGAGTACGTCCCGTACCGGTCGAGCGCCGCCCCATGAAGGATGAGCGAGGTCTTGCCGAACTGTGAGAGCTTCTCACCGGGCATGAGCGGCGTCGTGCGTACGCGCATTGGCGGCGGCATCGGCGTTTCAATGTGGGTGGGAAGGAGCAGTGCCACGTCCATCTCCGGGATCTCCGCCACGACGCGCATCGGCTCCACCTCGACTTCGGTATCGATCTGGTCGCCGTTGAACGAGAGGTTGCGGTGCCGCATGATGACATGCTCGGCGCCGGAGATAACGTGTTGGTCGGTCATCAGATACGTGATGCCATCCAATTCCACGGCCACTCCCGTACCCGTCTTGATCAGCTCGCCCTTATCGACTTCGTAATAGGCTGCCGCGACGTATGCCGTGCTCGATATGGCATCCATGGCGTGCCGGATGATGGCATCGCATTGGGGCGTGTCGCGGGCGTAGTCGCCACAGATGTGCTCCACGGGCTCCTTGATGGTCACCGTAAAGCCGAATGGCGCCAGTCTTAACTTCGGGGCATCGATGGCGTGGACCGGATCCTTCTTCACGTCTTGAGGGTGCGTGGTCGTCACTGCGGCAGCGGCATCATGCACGCAGCCGGAGAAGAGGGTGATCAGCGCGATGAAAAGGCCGGCGTTTCGTGCGTTCATGGGGACCTCCGCGGCGGTATGCCACCCTCTCTGCGTACCCGTTCGCCGACCCAAGGTCAAATCCCAGGCCCCATGGTATGATGCCTTCGATATGGCATCAGCACCGGCGGCAAAACCCCGTCACAATCCCGGCATCGCCCTGCTCACCTTCGTCGCGCTCGTGGTCGGCCTGTTCTTCCTGGCCGTCGTGCGCGACAACCTGGGTCTCGACGTCCGCCCGGCGGCGTTCGGCGCCACGTTCTCTTCGAAGTACGCCACGTTCCTGGGCCTCGACTGGAAGAAAACGTATGTCGCGTCGCTCGACGAACTCGGACTGCGGCAGTTCCGCATCCCCGCGTATTGGGACGCGCTGGAGCCGACGCGCGGCACGTACGATTTCTCCGACTTGGACTTCCAGGTGAAGGAGGCGGACAAGCTCGGCGCCCACATCCTCATGGCGGTGGGCCGCAAGCTGCCGCGCTGGCCGGAATGCCACGCTCCCGCATGGACCGCAGGCATGGCCGAGAAGGACGTGCAGCCGCTCATCCTGGCGCAGGTGGCGGCGGTGGTGCACCGCTACGCGAAGGACCCGGGGATCTCCGCCTGGCAGGTGGAGAACGAACCGTTCTTCGCGTTCGGCATCTGCCCGCCGCTGGACCGCGAATTCCTGGAGAAGGAAGTGGCCCTGGTGAAGTCCCTCGACAAGCGCCCCGTGGTGATCACGGAGAGCGGCGAACTCTCCACTTGGATCGGCGCCACCACGCTGGCCGACGTGGTCGGCATCAGCACCTATCGCAGCGTCTGGAACAAGTACGTGGGGTACTTCTATTGGCCCATCGGCCCCTCGTTCTACAAGGCGCGATACGACGCCATCGCGCCGCTCACGAACGGCATCATCGTCACGGAGCTGCAGGCCGAGCCGTGGGTGACCACGTCCCTCACGGACATGCCGCTCTCCGATCAGCGCGCGCTCATGAACCCGGACCGCCTGAAGCAGAACATCGATTTCGCCGAGCGCATCGGCTTCCCGGAGGTGTACCTTTGGGGGATCGAATGGTGGTACTGGCTCAAGGAGAAGGGCTCGCCGGAGATGTGGAACGCGGGACGTGCCGTCATCCAAGGGGCGAGGAACGTGAAGGGGTTGGGAATCTGAAAACGCCTGGCGCATTGCCAGGCGTTTTCGCTATTTCGCTTGATTCGCACCGGGAATCGCCTCCACCTTCTTCGTCAGCCGCACCTTCTGGATCCGCAGGTTCGCCACGGATTCCACGGTCGCCGTCAGGTGCTCGTTGAGCTCGATCTGCGTCCCTTGCTGCGGCACGTCGCCGAACTTCTCCAGGATGAGACGGCTCACGGTCTTGTTGGAAGGGCCCTTGATCTTGGCGTTGAAGAACCGGTTGATATCGGACAGCTCGGCATCGCCGTGCACCACGATGGTCTGCTTGTCGATGCGCTTGATGATGTGCTCGTCGATGTCCGATTCGTCCGCGATCTCGCCGACGAGCTCGGCCAGAAGGTCGTCCACCGTCACGATGCCCACCGTGGAGCCGTACTCGTTGATGACCACGGCCATGTGCGCGTGCTGGCGCTGGAAGTCGCGGAACAGGTCGTCGATGAGCTTGGTCTCCGGGACGAACATCGGCGTGTCGGCGATCTCTCCGACGAGCGGCATCGAGCTGCCGGTCTTGGCGCTCTCCGCGAACGCCTCGAGCACGTCCTTGATGTGCACGATGCCGGTCACCTTGTCGTCATCGCCGCCGTGCACCGGGAAGCGCGAGAACTTGGTCTTGTTGACGATGGGCACCGTCTCCACCAGCGTGGCGTCCGCGCGCAGCCATTCGATGTCCTCGCGGGGCGTCATGACGTCCTCCGCGGTGATGTCGTTGAAGAGGAAGACGCGCTCGATGAGTTCCTTCTCGCCCTTCTCCAGGGTGCCGACCTCGACGCCGATGGAGGCCATGGTCTTGATTTCCTCCTCGCTCACCGTCTGCTCGGCGTGAAAA
>JBEEJS010000001.1:0-2646 GCA_041169025.1 Candidatus Parcubacteria bacterium | reverse complement strand
ATCACGAACTGCACGACGTGCAGTTCTGGCAACCTCCCCCGCTCGCATGGAGCGAAGCGAGGATGTCGGAAATGAGACGGTGGTGCCCGTCCTTTTCCGCGACTGCGGCGTTCGAGGTCGTGACGTGGAAGGAACGGGTCGATACGTTTTTCATGCCGGTCTCCGTGTCGAAATGTCGAGCGAAATTGCTGCGACTTCCCAACCTAACCATACTTCCAAATACGTGTCAAGAGCCTTTACACACCTTAAAACCGGTTCCCTTTTCCATCCGGAAGGCCCGGCGCGGGCGACGAAATCGAAAAAAGCGCCCCACCAACCGGTGGAGCGCTTTCGCAATTCAGTCTTCCGCGTCCTCCGCGAGCGCGGTCCAATGCCGCCGCCTCGGCCACAGCATCAGGATGAACGCCACGTTGACGGACACCGACATGATCTTGTACGCGGTGGATTCGTCGCGCAGCCAGTCCATCCACTGGAACGGCGCGAGGCCGGCGCAGATGGCGATGCCGATGATGCGAGCGATGACGTTCATGGAAGCCTCTTGTTCTTGTCCGTCGCGTGGATGAACCAGAGCAGCGGCGCGCCGATGATCATGCCGTAGCAGAGCAGGACCAGCGGGTCGTTGGCGCCTATCTTGAGTCCGTACCCGACGCCGGCGAGCGCGGCCACGAGGCACAGGAACGCGAGCGTCGCCTGGATGGCGCGGCTGCGCGGGGTCATTTGCGCACCCGGAGCGGCTCGGGCCGCTGCCAGCTGTCGCCCACCCAGGCGGAGTACAGCAGGTATGGCGCGGCCATCAGCATGCCGTACGCCATCAGGAACCCGAAGTCGGGGCCGCCGTACGTGTGCTGGGCATCCACGACGATGCGTGTGAGCTCCAGGAGCGCGTGGATGGCGATGAGGACGAAAACGGTGAGAACGGTGTAATGGGCTTGCTTACGGGTCATTGCGGGTCCTTTTCCGTCGGGTTTGTCGATTCCTTGTCTGGTGGCGGTGGCGTGTGGTGTCTCCCGAGCCCAGCGCACGAGAGGAGGAAGCCAAGAAGGAGCGTTGCTAAGAGGATGTTGTCCACGATGTGCATGGGTCCTCGGGGGTGTATGTGCTGGGTGTCAGGCTAGCGGAAAAACGGTCGGTTGGCAAGGGTTGGCGTAAAGAAGCGCTTGCCCCGAACCGGCGAAAAATGCTATCATGTCGCGTGAACGGCATAATAAACACCACTCGGTAAAACCCTATGGACGCATTTTTCCTGCCCGCAACGCTCCCGGATTTTGAGGATACTACCGCCACGCTGCCTCCCAAGGCCGCTGTTTCACATGAGACCGCACCGGCCGCCTCGGCGCCCGCTGTCGCGCCGGTAGCCGCCGATGGCGCGACGCCTGCCCCGGTGAACGCCGATGCCAAGCCCGCGTCCATCGCCGCCCTGGCCACCCTTTTCTCCGTCCTCCCGGCCCCGGCCGCGCAGCAGGAAACTCCGGCCGCCCAGCAGGAAGCCCCTGCCGCCCCCGCCCTTGAACCGACTACCACTTTTAAGGCTGCCATGGAGACTCCCACGGAGGATGCCGCCGCCAACAAGATCAAGGTCATCGTGAAGGCGCTCCGTGCCATGGAGCAGAACCTGGCCAACGTCATCCGCCTCCTGGAAGACCAGGGTCCCACGGACGCCACGCTCACCGCCGCCCTGGCCGGCGAGCACGGCACCCGCGAACTGGAACTGGCCGCGGTGCGCGCCGTCGACGGCCGCGTGATTGAGGGTGTCTTCGATGGCCGCGAAATGGTCGGCAGCGACGGTAAATCGTACTCCGTGCCCGCCAACTACGCCTCCAAGTCCAAGCTGGTGGAGGGCGACATGCTCAAGCTGACCATCACCACCAAGGGCACGTTCATCTACAAGCAGATCGGGCCCATTGAGCGCGCACGCGTGGTGGCCGAGCTTGGCCTTGATGCCACGAGCGGCGAGTTCTACGCCACGGAAGGCGAGAAGCGCTGGAGCGTCCTCAAGGCCTCCGTCACCTTCTTCAAGGGCGAGGCAGGGGACGAGGTGGTGCTGCTGGTGCCGAAGGGGTCTACGTCCAAGTGGGCTGCTGTCGAAAACATCATTAAGAGGAATCCGTTGGTGTAAGACAAGACAAAATCCGTCCCTTCCTGGCCACTGTATCACTATCCACAGCCTGAAGTTGACGAAGCTCTCAAAGTCGCGTACAGTGTAAGCACAGTTGCCTTCGGGCCCCGAGATACCCTGCATGGGAAGCCGTGCGGGGTATCGTTTTTTTTGGAAGCATTTACGTCGTTGTTTAGAAGCAAGTGACGACGACGGTATCCGCCGGGGTGCCGTTTTCGCTTGCGTAGGGATGGGGGGGTCATGGTAATATTTTGATGTGGACAATCGTTTATGTTCCACGCTAACCGGTTAACGCCCTATGCGAAACATGGCGAGACCATTATTCCCGACATACCATCGGTTGGCGATTCTCGCGTCCACGGTCATGTCTGTCGTCTTTTTGGCTGCTCCCGCGCATGCGTACTCCTATGCCGGCTGGAAATGGTCATCCTATCCGGTTTCAATCGATGTTTCGGCCTGGCCGAGCGGTTGGATTACGCCCTTGGCGAACGCGATGAGCGCATGGAACGGCGCGTCATCGCCGTTTTATT